>NZ_QQPQ01000054.1 GCF_003346715.1 Oceanispirochaeta sp. M1 | reverse complement strand
CTGTCCAAACGTTGTAGTATGATGACTCATAGCCGATTTCCTTTTGTTGTATTGTTTTAGTCGACTTAAGAATAAACGGAGATCGGCTTTTATAAAACCCCTTTCAAATTATCTTGGACAGCTGTGAAACCTAATAAATGATCAAAACGCAGCAGGTATTCAAGAACCCACATATTAAGTCCTTTCTTTTCAGTATGTTTATATTCGGAGTTTCCGTCGGATTATACGGAGGAGTTCTGAACAACTTCCTTGCTGATATATTAAATATAGATCGTTTCGGTAGAGGTGTCGTAGAGTTCCTTCGAGAGCTTCCCGGCCTTCTTCTTTTTCTGATGCTGGCTCTTCTTTATAGAATACCTGAAAACAGAATCGTTCGAATCTCTTTCTTTATTGCCCTTCTTGGTATGGCAGGACTTGCTTTTGCAACGGAAGCCCGGTGGATGGCCGTTACACTTATTGTTCTCTGGAGTACAGGAGAACATCTTATGATGCCTGTCCGTCAGTCTATCAGTATTCACTCGGCTATTCCCGGAAAAGAGGGTGTGGCCATGGGGCTCACCAGAAGTGCCGGCAATATAGGATCTGTTATAGGGTTCTACATGGTCTCCCTGATTTTTATGGGATTTGGACATTTTGAAGAACTTATGACCTACCGGGTTGTTTTTGGACTTGGTGCCCTTTTTACATTAGCGGGTCTTCTTTTTACTTTACGACTGGGACAGTCAGAAGGACATGTAAAACGTCCGCGTATGATGCTGCTTCCCAAATACAGGAAGTACTATATTCTGGAGATGTTTTTCGGTGCAAGAAAACAGGTTTTCATGACCTTTGCTCCCTATGTTCTGATTTTGAATTACGGCGCAAGCACACAGCTTATTGCCACACTCTACGGTATCTTCTCTCTGGCAAATATCTTTATGAATCCTGTAATGGGGAAGCTGGTGGATACCATCGGTCATAAGGCTGTGCTGATTCTGGACTCTTTCCTTTTGATTCTGCTCTGTTTTCTCTATGGCTTTGCCCACCATCTGTTTCCCGGAGAGTGGGCTTTTCGAGTTATTTGTGTCGTTTTTGTTCTCGATGCCATGCTCTTCTCAGCAGGAATTGCCAGAGCAGTATACGTCAGGACATTAAGTGACAACCAGGAAGAGCTTACAGGAACTCTCTCAACGGGTATTTCCGTTAACCATCTGATCTCTGTAGTTATCGCCCTGCTGGGAGGACTCCTGTGGGAGCGTCTCGGAATGGAAATACTATTCTCTGCTGCAGCATTATTCGGAATAGCCAGTCTCTTCTATACAATGACTCTGCCCGGTAGAAAAAAGATACTTGAACCTGTATAAGGCTCAGGCTAAAATAGGACTGTAGGAGGCATTTCAATGTATCTGATGGGGACTGTTTTATTTTGGATTTTTTTTCTTATATGTATGGTTTTTTTGTTTTTTCCGGCAGCTCTTATCTGGCTGGTAACTCTGCCTTTTGACAGAAATAAAAAGGTTCTACATATTTTTTCCTGTTTCTGGGGTTCCCTGTATACCTGGTTCAACCCTTTTATAAGGGTAAAAATTGTAGGGAAGGAAAAACTGAAAAAGGGGCAATCCTATGTGTATTGTCCCAATCACAGCTCCATGATGGATATTGTAATACTTTACCGCCTTTTCAGGCATTTTAAATGGGTTGCCAAGAAGGAACTTATGAGGGTCCCTTTTCTGGGCTGGAATATGTTCTTAAACGGGTACCTCGGCATTGACCGGAAGAGTCCGTCCTCACAGATCAGGATGATGAAGGATGCGGAAATGCTTCTTAATCAGGGCAGCTCTATAATGATATTCCCTGAAGGAACACGTACTAAAGACGGTCGCCTGGGAAAATTCAGAGACGGAGCCTTTCTTCTTTCTCAGAAGAGCAATGCTCCGGTTGTTCCCATTGCCATAGAGGGTTCCCGGGATGTTTTCTCTGATGGCACGATCCGCTACCATCGTGTATATCCAATGACCATTACAATTCTTGAACCCGTTATGCCGGAAGAAGGGGAGAATGCAAAGGCTCTCGGTCGTTTGACCAGGGAGAGGATTGCGGAGAAACTCGGTCAGATCGATGTTCGGGCTGATGAAGTATCATAAATCCAGGGTACATCTCTTTCTCATTTCTGTACTGACAGTCTTGCTGCTGTCCTGTACAAGCACTTCTCCAGTTCTGGAGAAGGGTGTTTCTCTGCTCCCACCGTTAACAGATCCTGTCTGGATAGGATCTGGTACTCCCGGAATGAAAGTCCTTGCAGAAATGGATCAGAACAATCCTGTGGGAGGTGCAGCCCTGGCACTGGATACGTCTTTGCTGGAGTTTGTTATCAGCACTCCGGATCCCACGGGAAAAGGGGAGACCCGCTCTGCAAAAACATCGGAGTTTGCACTACAGGCCGATGTTCATATTGCTCTCAATGCTTCACCCTTCTCAGCTGTAGATGTATTAAACAGATCAAACAGACCCATGGATATAGTGGGTGTACAGATCAATGACGGGCGCACTGTGTCACAGCCAGAACCTTCTTATGATGCCTTATATGTATTGAAGGATGGACAGATTCTTCTGGGATCCCAGCGCTCCGTTCCCGAAGGGACATGGACAGCATTGGGGGGATTTCATCTTCTTCTGGAAGAGGATGTGAATCTCGGAGGGAATGATATACGTCATCCCAGAACAGCCGTTGGTCTCAGTGAAGACGGCAAGACTTTTTATCTCGCGGTATTTGACGGGAGACAGACTGAACGAGCCGGACTGACTACAGAAGAGACTGCCTGCTGGATGAGCTGGCTTGGCTGCAGTACGGCTTTGAACATGGATGGCGGGGGCTCCAGCGCAATTGTTATAAAAAAAAACGGGACTGTCCGTATTCTGAACAGCCCCATTCATAGAGGTAAGCCGGGCCTCGAAAGGGCCGTGGCCAATCATCTGGGGATCCTTATCAGAACTCCCTGAATATAATTATATTCATCAGAGAAGAAACCCTGTATCTTCCTTCTCTTTCAGATAGGCAATAACCTTGGGTCTCTTAATTTTTTTGGTAGTTGTCATCTCCATGGGTTCGTCGAGAATACGAAGCTTCGAGATCCTCTTGTAAGCCAGCAGCTCACGGTTAACCTCTTTTACAGCATTCATCATATCTTCTTTGATCTTTTCATCATTGCCGATACTCAACGAGTCATAGTGCTCCTTGTTTGGATAGATAAGAGCCTCAATTCCCTCTCCCCTTGTCTCTGCATTGGCCAGGTAACTCACGATAAGAATCTGATCGATCTGCTGATAAAGCTGGAAGTGATCTTCAATCTCTTCGGGGAAGACATTCTTTCCACCTTCGGTGACTATCAGGGATTTTGCTCTTCCTGTCAGATAGAGGTAGTTATCTTTGTCCAGGTATCCCAGGTCTCCTGTTTTAAGGTAACCGTCTTCAGTGAAGAGCTCTTTTGTGGCTTCTTCATTCTTATAGTATCCTTTGCAGCATATGGGACCCTTCATAATGATCTCGCCGATTCCATCGTTGTCGGGGTTCAGAATCTTCATGTCCACAAGGGGAAAGACCTTACCTACAGATTTCAGTCTGAAAGCATGTGCAGGGTTCAATGTGGAAATCGGAGCGGTCTCTGTCATTCCGTATCCCTGTACAAAATCCAGACCCAGTTCCTGGTAGCGTCTAAATGTTTCGGTAGCCAGAGGGCCGCCGCCGCAGATCATATATTTGATGGTGTAGAGATTGGCTTTCTTCAGGAGAATATTTCCGAAAATCTTCTTTCCAATATTTATATCGAAGACTCTCTTAACGAAACCGCTGATTCTCATCAGTATTCCTATGAGAACATGACTCACCACACCTTTGGCACGAACCTGCTTCATCATCCCTTTGAGGATCTTATTGTAGAGGAGGGGTATACCCATAATTACGGTAATCTTCCCTTTCTTGAGGTCATTCATCATCTGTGTAACAGAGAGGCCTCCGGCAAACACAAGCTCACAGCCGATGGACAATGACTCAAGGAATACGGCTGTCATACAATAGCTGTGGTGCAGAGGCAAAAGGGCATAGAGAATATCTTCGGGCACAACATTGAGAAAAGGTTTGTTTGCCTGAAAGGCATCGGATGAGAAGTTCTTGTGACTAAGCATTACACCCTTTTCTTTACCGGTAGTACCGGATGTGAAAAGAACTGCTGCCATATCATCTTCTTTCGGTCCCTCGGGAAGCTGTGTAGAAGATTCAGGAAGGTCAAGAATATAGTTGTCTTTATGAGGTGAGAGTGAGATTTTCTCTTTTATACCCTTTGCATTTCCAAGCTCATCGTAGCGTTCTTTATCAACAAAGAGGATTGGAGCTTCAACAAAATCGAGAATCCTGCTAATCGTATCTTTTTCCATCTGATAATCCAGAGGGACAATAACAGCACCTATCTCAACAACTGAAAGGTAGGCCATGGCCCATGCAGGTGAGTTCTTTCCGGTCATTGCTACCCGGTCACCTTTTTTTATCCCTTGATCAACAAGGTAGGCAGCAGTCTTCTTTATAATATTTATGGCTTCAGTGTATGTGTATTCTACTTCAATAGGAGAGAAGGCCCGAAAACATACTTTGTCCGGAAATCTGTGTTGGGCAAGCTTGAACATTTCGGGGATGGTGGGCCATTCGCCTTGGATATGAGTCTCTCTATATTGATCCAGCCAGGACCATCCTTTTTCTTCCATTGCAATAATCTCCTGTATTTCAGAAATTCCACGTTTCTATGAAGATAGTATAATCCTGGATGTATTTTTGTATACAAAAATAAAGCAATTTATCTCAGGGAGTTGCCCATTTATCAGCTTTCTGATATTTCTGAACTATGAAAAAAATAGGGGCCGGCCTGGATTTCGGTAATTCCAATACAACTCTGGCATTGTATGATGGTGAAAAAATCGAATATCTCAAGATTGATACAGCTTTGAAGAAGGGGGCCGTTATGCCCTCGGCTCTATACATACATAAGAACCGTGAGTTTGAGACCGGAAGCAAAGCTCTGCTGCGTTATCTGGAAGAAAACACAAATAGAAAGATACGACTCACTGAAGTTGAAGTAGGAACTATAGAAGTTCATATGGGTGAGATGGACCGTGACTACTTTGTTGAGAGAGACAGGAGTTTTACAGCTCGTCTCCATGCCCGTATAGACAAAGATCTGCCCGGGCGTCTTTTTCGGGGACTCAAGATGTACCTGGGAGAAGGTGAAGAGAAGCGTTTTAAGATCTTTCATAAACAGTTCAGACTGGAAGCCCTTTTGAATATGATGCTTCGCCCTGTCCGGGAGCATTGGGAGGAACGGGGATATAATCTTAAATCCATCCATGTGGGTCGCCCTGTGCGTTATCAGGGCAGCGATGACCGGAAAGCTTCCCGGGCAGTTGAAAGAATGAGCAATGCCCTTGACCTGGCTCGATACCCGAAGGCCCAATTCCTGGAGGAGCCGGTGGCGGCCGCCTGGAGTTATCTGAATGACAACAGATTGAAAGAATCAGAGACTCTTCTTGTTTTCGATTTTGGCGGAGGAACTCTGGACCTGGCTTTGCTGAAGAAAGATAAGTCCAGAGGTTTCCAGGTTCTCGGTTGTGAAGGTATGACCAGAGCGGGAGACTGGATTGATCAGGAACTCTACAAACGCATTATTTTTCCCGAACTGGGTGAGGGTTCGGAAATTCCCTTCAGGAAGGATGATGGATCTCTCTCATCCTACCCCTTTCCCTTTTCAGAATATGAAGAACTATTGCTCAATTGGCAGAGTACATATCTTCTTAAACAGTCCCGTTATCTTGAAGGTCTGAACAAGGCATTACTCACAGGAGGTGATGTTGCTGTGAAGGCCGACAGACTGAATCGGCTTATTCGTTGTAATGGAAGCTTTACATTGCTGAAACTGATAGAGCAGGCTAAAAAAGAATTGAGTGAGAAAGAGAAGACAGCTTTGGTTTATCCGGAAATAAACCTTGAAATCTTACTGACACGTGAGGATCTTAAAAAAGTAATAGTTCCATTCCTTGAGGAAATTCCGATTCTTATTGAAAACCTGCTGAGCAAAAACGGTCTGGATACTGTAGACCGTGTGGTTTCTACAGGCGGGTCATCCCTGATTCCCGATATCCGCCAGATTCTGGAGAACCGTTTTCCACATGCAGTTGAGGAGTGGGATCCCTTCAGAAGTATTGCCGCCGGTCTGGCCATGGCGGACTACCATTCCTGATGTTATTTCTTGCGGAGCAGAAAGCTGTCATTCTCCGGATATAGATTAAGTTCCTTCAGGTCCTTTACAAAGCGCTTGCCGTCGTTATAGTAGCCGGCTGTTTCTTTGATACCCGGAGCCTTTTTATTCCAGTAATTATTAAAAGCCTTCATATAGATTTCTCTGCTGTACTTGGCAAACATTGATGCAAGGGCGGTTTCAAAATTCAGTGCATCAGCCTTAACCTGGAAATCGATGCGGCAGTTTTTGACAGTATAACGGGAGAGATCTTTCAGTTCCTGGACTGCTATAAGCTGTTGTCCGGGGAAGAGGTTGATCAGCCAGTCACCGTAGTAACGCCTTCCGCCCTGTCTATCCACGATTACCCTGTCACTCTCCAGAACAGATTCTTCCAGTAAAGGAGTCATGATGTCCTGACAGGCGGTTCCCTTATTTCCATATTTTATCAACAGGGAATTGAACAATAATGCTGGCTGTACACTGAGTTTTACTGACTGCAGTTTTATTCCAGCTACCTGCAGGCAGTCTGCCAACTTTTCAGAAGATTCAATTATCTCTTTTCTGTCGGCAGCCAGAGGTAATATCAACTCTTTAAGTTCATTGATCCATGGCAGGGTTCCAAGAAGTCCTTTCTCTACATAGGAAGTAAGAAACCCATAGGCATCTTCAGAAGCTGAGGCTGTTGAATGCAGCAGACGGTGAAAGGAGAGAACAGTTCTTTCAAGTTCTTTAATATTCCCTGATGTATAGATTTTTTTACTGTCGCCTACGGCCAGTCTTTGGGGAGCAGGTTCACTGCTCAGTATGGAGTCACAGTTATTAAAAGGATCCGCCGGCTCTTCTGAATACTCCATCCGAACCGCCGCTGCACAGTAGGGACCAAGAATGGGTCCGAGACCTGCTTCATCAATTCCGCTGATATTCAAAATTTAAAAATCCTTGAACCCAGTGGGGGGAGTATCAGTTCAAGCTCTCCAGTTTTCATTCCGGTTCTTCCTTCCTGAATGGGAGAATCACCGGTCTTATTGTATATTTCCTGCTTTAGGCTCTCCATATTCAGAATGACTTGCTGTTTTTTAGAGGAAAGATTGAATACTCCAAGATATCCGGAGCTGTTGTAGATAGTAGAGGTCTCTTTTTTTCTGGGACAAACCAGCTGCTTCAATTCACCCCGGCTGAATTTTTTAAATGAAGGAATCAATCGGGTCAGCTCCTCTTTTTGTTTCTCTGTTATTGAAGGAAGACTCATGCTGAGTGAAAGTATCCCTCCCCCGATGAGCAGCATCTGTCTGAAGGATTCTCCAGCCTGTTTGTGAAAACTGCTATCGTCTTCAGGAAGGGGATAGTTTCCACTATTAAGAATCCATGGATAATTTGAAAGAGAACTTATCTCCATTTTCCTGAACAGGGCATTGGTAATTTCCGTTCTGGATTTTCTTTTTGTAGTAAGCCTGGCAGGAATACAGATCATATCTATTTGATTAACCTCAGTTATCAGTGGTATATCTTCTGCAGTTATGAAACAGTCTTTTCCCAGAATAGATCTGAAAAACTCCAGAGCTGAATAGAGAATCTTTCCGCTTTCAATGCTGTTGTCTGAGTGATAGCCCGGAACAAGAAGTGCCGACAATCCCTGGAGATGGAATGACTTGAACCCCCATTGTCTTCTGAAAATATTTATGCACTCTTCCAGATACTCCTTTACTTCATTCTGAGTAAAATCCAGGATATAAATTTTTCTTTGTCGGTTAAGTGTAAATATTAGGGCATCGCCTTTCATATCTCCCACCAGCCATTCGGGGTGAAGGCGTACCAGTTCGGAATCAATTTCTGCATAGAAGGGCTCGAAACCGAGAGCCGGGACCATGCCGTTGTGTTCAATTCTTCTATTGATAAATCCGATTTTACCTCTGTAATCTGTATGCAGATTATCCCAGTCACCAGCCTTGTTATGAATTTTTTCAAGACGGATTATATTGAAGAAGAGTCTCTCCTGTTCCATCCAGCTGAGATTGTCTTCAAGATCCTTTACACGGATTCCACGCTGGGCTTCCTGAGGGGCAATCCACATCGTCTCGGCTATTCCCGCGGGTATACGGTGTTCAATTTTACTCGGGCCGGGCTGGAGACCCCCGCTTGTCTGTGTCAGTAGTACGGGGTCCATGGGTAGAGATCCCGATTCCGGGACCATACAATTGAATTCCCAGATAATTTTTAATGAAGAACCTGTATTGATGAAGCGTATATATTGCCTCATTTTCCTGTTCCGTTTCATACGGATGACATACTGTCCGTCTGATATACTAATTCCGGGGCTGCCGGGGAAACAACCATTGAAATAGATCTGTCCTCTCTGACGATTTTGAACCTTAATTGTCATTTCAATTTCACGAAGGTATATTTCTTCTTCGGCTTTAAATACAGCTGAAAAGATATCCTTAGCAGAAGACATCTTCAATGTTCCCTGGGGAAATGTATAGCTGCTGGGCTGACCTGATCCGGGCCAGCGGCCTTTTATTCTGCTCTGCTTTTTTCCTTCTGAACTAAAAGATATTCTGAGATGAATCTGGCTCTTGTCCAGTTTAAGAGTCGAAGCCACAGCTTATTCTCCTTCGGGATAACCTTCCCGCTCAATTATACTGTCAAGAACTCCTGCAGCAGCAATAATAACTGGTCTGCACCCTTCTTCCTCTGTCCGGTGATTCTCCCTGAGGGGTGTGCACATCTCACTGCCCATCAGTTCGTTGAATTCATCAATCAGTTTTTTTATCAGTTCTCCATTTCGGGGAGATTCATGAGCTCTGTCTCTGATATAGATCCGGCTTAAGACCATGGCTCCTGCTGACAATGCTCCACAGATATTACCATTGTAAAAACCGGCAGAGAATCCTGCAGCCATTTTCAGGGTATTTTTATCCATTTCCAGGTTCCATACCAGGTTGGCCCCGTATAATATGGTTTCAGAACAACTTAGATCTTCTTTGAGACCAAAACCTTTCTCTATATAGTTTTTGAGCATATTTCCTCTTAATTTTAATTTATTCCAACTGCAAATACGATTTAAATATAATTTTTTTGTAGCTCTAATATATGATTATTCTGTTAATATGATAATACACTATGAAAATTGATTCATCATCAGGAAAGGCGGAGATTTCCGCACTGACCGACAGACAGAATCTCAAAGCTTCTGTTTCAGGAAAAGCAGGTATCAACTCTGCTGCTGAAACAGCGGTGTTCAAGGAGAGTGAACTCCTTTCACGCAGCATTGAATCCCTTCTGAAAATGCTGAAACCCTCAGATACAATTCATGAAGTATTGAGATCCCTATTGAAGATGATTCCCCGACTTCCTGCAGGGGGAGAGGGGCTTCCAGCGAATACTGACGATTCCAGGCTTCTCTTTAAAGTTCTTGTAGAGTTCAGAGAATCCAGAGGGAATCTGCTGCCCGAAAGAATCATGCAGGAGCTGAAATTTACCGAAAAACTCCTTGAAAAAAACCAGCTAAAGGAGTCTGAAACTCTAATTCTGTTTCATGAGGAGAAAACTCTTGGACGACCGGCCCTTAGAGTTGATGAGAACAAATGTGATCCACCTGGAGAAGAGGATCAGAAACAGTTGAGTCTTCAGATTGACCTTGAGAATCTAGGATCAGTTTCTATTCTTTTAAGACGGAAAGGAGAGAAACTGAGCTGTCTGATCCAGACCACCAGTAAAGAGAGTCGGAATAAGATAAGAAAAGCTCATTCTGTACTGTTAGAACAAGTAAAAGAGAGAGGTTTACGCCTTGATGATCTAAGTATCCGGAGCAGGGTTGCCTCTTCAGAGGATAAGAACATTAATTATAATCCGGATCAGGAGAAAAAGGGGCTGGATTTATGGGGATAAGGAAATCCATTGCCTTGAAGTGGGACCGGGAAAAAGATGATGCTCCCAGACTCATCGCGGCCGGTAAAGGGCCCCTTGCTGACAGGATTGTCTCCCTTGCATTGGAGGCTGGAATCCCTGTTCAGCAAAATGGAATGCTGACAGAGGCTCTGATTGATACCGCAACGGGCAGTGAAATCCCCCCTGAACTGTATCAGCTGGCTGCTGAAGTTTATATTTTTCTAATGAAGCTTGAGAAGTCAGAGGCAGGAAATCCGTGAGTCTGTATCCAGGGATGATGAAAAAAAAGCCCTGCCGCAGCAGAGCTTCAATTATTTAACTTCGGCCTTCCTGAGCATCTTTGCCAGGAGAGAAGGTATATTGCGACTGAGGAAAAGAGCCAGTTTCACCTTGGGTGCAATTCCCATATAGATCTCCAGTTTATTCTTTTCCATTCCTTTCAAAATGATTTCGGCAGCATCCTCGGGAGATATCCCGGAGGCCTGGTTGGGGTCCATCTCTCCATGTTTACCCCCTGTTGCATTCATTGCGTTCAGAGAGATATTTGTTTTTACAAATCCGGGGATGATGAGGTTGATCTGTATACCCTGATCATAAACTTCCGCTCTCAATCCGTCATAGAAACCCTGAAGTGCCATTTTTGACGCACTGTAAGATGTACGCAGGGGTGTGGAAAATTTTCCGGCTACAGAACTTACGGGGGCGATAATCCCGCTTTTCTGTTCTATCATAAATGGTAAAACTGCTCTCGTCAGACCTGCGGAGCCGAGATAGTTTATGTCCATGATCTGTTTCATCACAGAAAAATCGGTTTCAGCAGCAAGGCTTCGCTGGCTGACTCCCGCATTATTTATAAGAGCATCTATCCGGCCCCATTTTTTTCGGGCTTCAGCTGCAGCTGCAGGAAGCTTTTCATGGTCACCCATATTCAGGGGGAGAATGAGAAACCGATCTTTATCCTTCCAATCGGAACAGATCGAATCCAGTTTATCAACTGACCGGGCTGAGAGTATGACTCTGGCTCCCCGGTCATACAGGTTCCGTGCCAGAGCTTCTCCGATTCCCGAAGATGCCCCTGTAATCCAGCAAATTTTATTATTCCAAAACATGAGCCGAATTGTATCATAAATAAAATAAATCAATAAAGATAAAAAAATATAGAAATAAACTGAAATCACATTGGCAAGTTATGAGCTCTGACTTATAATGTAGCCATGAAACTCAATTCATATGTCAATATACCCTTACCTACCTTAAAACGTTTTCCTGTTTACCTCGGGCTTTTAAAAGAGTGCCGTGATCAGGGAGAAGAATGGATTTCCGCCAGTTATATTGCGGGAAGACTAAATCTGAAATCAATTCAGGTTCGAAAGGACCTGAGCTGTACTGGCGTTGTCGGTAAACCTAAAAAGGGATTTCTTATCAGCGAAATGATGGAGGCAATCTCCTTTTATCTAGGAGAAGGCAATCTTTCGGATGTACTCCTCGTGGGAGTGGGAAATCTGGGGAAAGCTTTATTGGCCGATCGCCGCCTGACCCGACATGGTTTTGAAATTGTCGCCGCATTTGATGTGGATGAAAAAATAGTAGGAACCGAAATCGCAGAGCATAAGGTTTACGCCATGGATAAACTCTCCGATCTTATCAAGCGCATGGGCATCAAGGTGGCTATTCTGACTGTCCCTGAAAAAGAGGCCCAGCCCATAGCAGATAAACTGGTTGAGGCGGGTATCCTCGGTATCTGGAATTTTTCATCCCTCTTTCTGGATGTGAAGTGTGAAGTAACTGTGATCAATGAAGACCTTGGTGCCCGCCTTGCTCTTCTGGCAGGACGGGTAACTCACGGTTCAGGCTGTGGGGACAAAACAAGTGCCACAAGCCTGGGAAGTCTTTCATTTAAGAAATGATTATTTTACCAGTGTAAGGGACGGACCTGTTGGAGCGGGTCTGTCCAGGGCAAAAACGATTGTCTTGCCGTCTTCTTCATGCTGGGTGATCCGGATGGTTCCACCGCCTTCTTCCGATTCCACGTGTACAAGCATTCTGTCATCTTCATCTTTTGTCACTGTAAGAATCAGGTCTGCTCCACGTACTTCTATGAGTTCTGTTTTATCAATATCAAGTGATCGTGCCATTTCTTTATTCCTAATTAATCTGTTCTATTTCATCCGCTAAAACAGCGGCCCATTCTCTACTCTCTTCCTCTGTACGACCTTCAAGATCATTAACCATAAGAGAGGGGAGCATTATACGGCTTCCCAGGCTTCTGAGTTTTGATTCAAGAATTCTGACTGCTTCACAGAAAAAACGGAAGCGTGAACTTCCTGAACCGAATACGGCCCCAAAATGACCCTTTAGATCCAGGTCATCCATTTCACGTTCAAAGTCTATGAAATCGGACTGCAGGTCTCCGTCACTCCAGGTGGAACTGCCCAGGAGTATGAATTTATATTGCAACAGTTCTGCAGGTTTTACTTCAAACACATTTTTACAGGTTACGGGAATTTTACGCTCTTCAAGGACAGAGGAAATAAATGAAGCCATTGCCTCTGTCTTCCCCTGTTTACTCCCGTAGACAATGAGTACTTTTTCCATGGAATTATCCTACAGTATTCTTCCTTTGATGTGAACAGCTTCGCGGCGGTGATGAAACATTTACTGTAGGATCATTATTCTACAGAATAGTTCTAAGGAGTGCCGATCTCTGGTCCGCAAGAGTCTTTAGACTCGTTCGGTCAACGATGAGCCGCTCATTGAGGCCATGGGCAATAATACCTGTTTCATCAACTGCTTTGAGGGCTATGAGAATTTTGTTCTCTTCAACCTTCTTGACAGTTGCTTCCACTGTAACAGCTTCACCGGCAACAGTGGGTTCCTCATGGGTGATCTGAATCATGCTGCAGACTGAGGTCACTCCGCTGTGAAGTTCTCTGTCCAGTAATGACCAGGATGTATCCAGCATCAGTTTTGCCAGAGCTGCAGTTGATAGTAGTCCGTCATAGGTATCCTTGTTGGCAACACTTTTCTGAAGGGTAACGGACTTGTTCATTAAGTCATTAAAACTTTTTCCCATAACACAATGCCTCCTGACGGCCAAAGGGCCTACATTGAATTCTCGTTCTCCGAGGTTCTCTTGTCCAGAAAATCCTTCATTAATCCGAGGCAGATCTGAAAATTCTGTTTATACTGAAACCATGATAAGTATTATCAGAGAAGAAAAAGACTTTTATGTCTGTGAAAAAGAGGCAGGTCAGGATTTTCATAATTCAGATGATGGCCTCGGCTTTTTCTCTCTTCTAAAGAAACAGATGAAAGAGATATACCCTGAAGAGACTCTTTATCCTGTACATCGTCTGGACAAAGTTACCTCCGGACTGATCCTTGCTGCGAGGAATAAGGAAGCTGCTTCCGGTCTTGGAGAATTGATCTCTTCGGGGGGGATTGAAAAAATTTACCTGGCTCTTTCTGATAAGAAACCCCGTAAAAAACAGGGTTGGATTACAGGGGATATGGAGCGTTCCCGCAGGGGACAGTGGATTCTCACACGGGGCAGGAGTAATCCGGCACGGAGTTATTTTTTCAGTCGCTCTGTCAGGCCGGGACTTCGTCTTTTTTTTGTAAGGATTTATACGGGAAAAACCCATCAGATTCGGGTCGCCCTTAAAAGTCTGGGATCTCCCATATTGGGAGACCCCCTCTATTATGCCTCGGGACCCGAGGCTGATCGATGCTATCTCCATTCCTGGAGAATGAAGTTTCAGTGGAAAAATCAGTACTTCGATTTAGAATCACGTCCTCTGTCGGGACCCTTGTTTGAAGAGTTGAATCTGCTGGGACCGGATCTTCTGCGTGGTTCATGCCCGGTTTTCCCCTGAAGAATTCCAGTCAGTTCCCAGCATTTGTGAGCCGGTTTGTTCTTGAAATCGATATCTGTGGTCAGCTTGGTGATATCTTCAATTTTAATTCCCGAGGGAAAATCTTTTTTATGAAAACGGAAGTCCGAGAGGTTGTTTGAAAAGAGCAGGCGTCCACCCCCCTTGAGAACCTTGAAACAGCTAAGAATCAATTCCAGATAATCTTTCTGAATTTTAAGGGTCCGTTCCATCTTTCTGCTGTTGGAAAAGGTTGGAGGATCCAGAACAATCAGGTCCCACTTTTCCTTTTTCGCAGCAGCTTCCTCCAGGAATTTGAAAACATCCGACTGAACGAATTCAAATGCTCCCGGTAGAAAATCATTGAGTCTGAAATTTTCCTTTGCCTGATCAAGGTAGGTGCTCGACAGGTCCACTGATGTAATTCTGGATGCTCCGCCGGATGCGGCGTATATGGAGAAAGAACCTGTATAACTGAAGAGATTCAGAACAGAGAGACCAAAGCAGTCATCTCTGACCATCTCTCTTGTCTTTCTATGATCCATAAAAAGCCCTGTATCGATATAATCTCTCAGGTTTACATGAAACTTCAGTCCATTTTCATTGGCAATGATTTTTTCCTGTTTGCCATCAAGAGCACTGTACTGTTCGTGATCGCTCAGAGATTGTCTGGTTTTGATAATCATTCTATCAACAGGGCAGTAGAGAGCGCCGGCTATTTTCTTAATTTCATCTTCTGTCAGTTCAAATTCTTCGGGACCATCGAGAACAGTTATATGAATATATACTCCGTATCTGTCTATCAGAAGGGGAAGGTTGCTGTAGCCTCTATTGAATATTCTATAACAGTCAGTACCAGCGGAAGTGAAATGATTTCTCAGATCTTTCTGACTTGTTTTAAGTATGGATAACAGTTTATCCAGGATTTCCTGTTTCATGATTACTCCTGTCTGCAGACTATCCTGACGGGGCCTGTGCATGCAAGCTCCGACAGGATTAGTTTTCATGAATTAAAATTATTCATATAGGGTAGAGAAGCTGCAGTTGCCTTTGCCTTATCGAGGCGATCAAGCAGAAGAGATGTGTTGTCCCAGGTTCCTTCTGTCAGAGCCTGTCTGCGTGATTCAGGAATATTGATTTCGTATATTCTTTCCCCGCAATGGACTTTTTTACTCATAAGATCGAGGCTGAGCCTAATGCTGCTGTCCCTTTCTACGGCTGTCTGAATTTCTTTGATGTCTCCCGCATTGAGGGTTACCGCAGCCAGGCCGATCATGGCGCAGTTGCCTGCAAATATCTCTGCCAGAGATTCCGCCAGAACGACTTCTATTCCCCATCGAAGAAGGGCCTGGGGTGCATGTTCACGGCTGGAACCGCAGCCGAAGTTGTCATTGCCTATGAGAAAAGATGCATCTTTGTTTTTATTAAAGGGATGATCCTTTTCTGAACCGTCTTCATTAAAACGCTCATCGAAGAAGGGATATTCACCCATTCTTGAAAAAGTGATCTCTTTCAGGAAGCGGGCCGGGATTATCCGATCTGTATCAATATCATTGCCGGGCACTGAAACTCCCAATCCATTAAGTTCTCTTATTGCTTTCTCATTCATCTATAAAATCTCCCTGATATCCTGAACATGTCCGGCCAATGCCGCCGCCGCCACCATTACAGGAGACATAAGCAGGGTTCGTCCGGCAGCACTTCCCTGTCGGCCGATAAAGTTTCTGTTACTGGAACTTGCAGATATTTCATCTCCTTCCAGCTTGTCCGGATTCATGGCCAGACACATGGAGCATCCCGCCTGTCTCCACTCAAAACCGGCATCTTCAAAAATAATATCCAGTCCCTCTTTCATAGCCTGGAGTCTGACCGGTATGGACCCGGGGACGATGATACCTCTGACTGAGGGATTTATTTTTTTTCCTTTTACAATTTCCGCCGCAGCTCTGAGGTCAGAAATCCTACCATTGGTACAGCTCCCGATAAAAGCAACCTGCACCGGCAGTTCTACAGCTTTCTGGCCGGGTGTGAGTTTCATATGGGCATAGGCCTCTTCGAAGGATTTTCGCTGATTAGCTTCAAGACCCTCAAGCAGGGGCAGCCTTTCATCGGCTGCCACACTCTGGGACGGAGTAATTCCCCAGCTGACCATAGGTGATATATCCCCGGCATTGAAAACAACGATATCGTCATAGGATGCATCAGCCTCTGAAGGAAGAGTTTTCCACCAGCTGACCGCCCTCTCCCAGGCTTCAGCCGTCGGGCTGTGTTCCCTGCCCTTCAGGTATTCATATGTTGTCTCATCGGGGTTTATATAGCCGATTCTGGCACCGCCCTCAATGGACATGTTGCAGACAGTCATCCTTCCTTCCATGGTCATGGAGTCGAATACATCGCCTGCGTATTCATAGGCATAGCCCAGACCGCCCCGGACACCGAGTTTATTGATGATATATAGGATTACATCCTTGGGGGTAACGCCCTTTGACAGTTTTCCCTTTACCTCAATTCTTCTTACTTTGAGGGTATCCATGGTAAGGCAGCCTGTGGCCAGTACATCCCTTACCTGGCTTGTTCCTATTCCGAATGCCAGTGTTCCGAAGGCACCGTGTGTTGAGGTATGAGAATCTCCACAGGCAATGGTCATTCCCGGCTGGGTCAGTCCCAACTCGGGACCTACAATATGAACGACTCCCTGTTTTCCTGAGGGCGGATCATAAAATGTAATCCCGAAATCTTCAGTATTCCTCTCGAGAGCCTCCATCATCTCCTCGGCCTGTTCATCTTCGAAGGGACGCTGGGCTGAAGTGGTTGGTACTATATGATCGCATGTAGCGAATGTTCTGTTGGGAAAGGCAACAGCTAATCCCTCTTCTCTGAGAGCATCGAAGGCCTGTGGACTGGTTACTTCATGTACAAGATGAAGACCAATGAGTATCTGGTTCTGCCCTGTAGGAAGAGTTCCCACATTATGTGCATTCCAGACTTTATTATAGAGTGTCTTTTCAGCCATATTTATATCCTTTTACTTTGGTACTCCAAATTGTAGGAATGATTCTCAAATAATTCCAGATTACCAGGCTATTTTTTAGTAATTATAATCTACTTATTTTCTTGATTAATCCGCCGGCAGGGTGCATCTTTGGAATATGTCGGGAAATGAGGAAGAACTTTTTAATCCATTGGACCGTGTTTACATGGATCGAAGCATCCAGGAAGCCTATTCTTTTCTGAATCGTAAAGATCGGGAATCCAGTCCATACCTCCCTTCAGGATTTCACGGAATCAACCGGGAGGTTCTGACCCCCGTCACCAGGGGGATTATCAATTATGAAAATCTTTCCTGTTCCGATTATTACAATAATTTTGACCGAGCCCTTGATTCCCTCAACTGTCTGGCTCTTAACTTTAAATTTGATCTGAATAAAACAAGACTTCTTATGGCTGTTGTCCGGGAAGCCGTCAAGAGCAAGGCTGATCCCGAACTCTGTCTCTCCTACTTGAGTCTTTATAGAAAGGTTCTGGAAGGGACTCCGGCACAGGTCCGTAATATACTTATTCAGAAATTTCATCTTACCGTACTGGCTGACCGTCCACTGAATACCCAGGAAAGCGGATTTGATGATCGGGTATACGGTAGTTTCAGTCTTGGAAAGAGGACGGCTCTGCAGGTTGTGGTGGATGCCTATATCAAAGGCCTCTCCAGGGTGACCATCGTTCACATTAATGAGATTCACAGGCAGATAATTCCTGTTGTGCTAGAAGCCGGCAGGATGCTTGATGTGGATGTGGAATTTGCCCTGGAATTTTCTCATGGAAGGGGTGAGGGTAAGAATAATTTTCTCCTCTACTTTCCTGACTGCAGAACGTCTGCTGAATATGACACAGTTCTTGATTCAGATGTAATGAGTTCTTTTCAGAATGATCTTTCCAAGGTAGCCGAGGCAAGAGAGAAGGGCGTTTCCAAGGAGATTCGGAGATTCAATCAGAAAGTCAGGCCAGGGCTGAATAAAGGATTTGAGAAATATCCGGAACTTGTAATGCCTCGTATTTCTCTGGAAGATCTGCTTAAAACAATAAAGCTGAATCAGCTCTCCATTCCTTCATTGGGACATTACCTGTATGAACTTTACGGTAATGTCCTTAAAAAAAGGATGGAGGCATTTGATCTTGATGAGTTCACCCCCATCCTTGGGAAATTGAAGAAGATGAAGAACCGGGAAATCTCCGCCCTTGTTGAAAAGGTTGAGCGCCTGGATCAGGAATATAACAAGATGGATCATGAGGCTTTTACAGCCCGATATCTCTCTGAAGATTTTGAAATATCTGTGGCTATTCCCGGCTTTGCAGATCATCTTAAATTCCTGAGAAAAGCCGGGATTGATGTGATTCTGGCCCTGCCGCAGAGAGTCGGACTGCCCCGGCTTCTTGAAAGTCTTCTTCGCTATTCCGGTGGAGTAAACGGAGTTGAGCTTTTCAATACCAAGTACTTTTTCTCCCATCGTGAAAAGGAAGGGGAGATTGGAGAGTTGATCGAACTGATCAATATCTATAATGATGGAGCAGTGAAAGCTTTGTTTCGTAAGGCACAGAATTACGGGCTTGTCAGGGATCGGGGAGACAGATTTAAGGTCATGCTCTCTGATGCTGCGATGCAGCTGCTTGATGATGAAGATCCCAGTTTCAGGATTAAACTTGGAAGCGGTTCAAATGATTACAGTATCGCCTCTCCGGGAATGGGGTTTCTTGTTCCCAGGTTGAGTCTTTTAGGCATCCGCTCCTCCCTCAGCGGTCTGGCCGGACATTACTCACTGCCCTTTAAACTGGGAGAATCACTGGAGCATCTCTCCTGTCCTGTTGAAAGAACAGGTCCGATCTCTGTATTAAAGCGCCTCTCCCAAGGGTCAGTCCTGCTCCTCGGGAATCCAACAGCCATAGATCTCAAAAGGAAAAAGGATAAAAAGATCTCATTTCTGAGCCGAATGAAAAGTGCCAACTCCACAATCAGAAATTCCATCCTTGTAATACTGGGTATCCTACTGGCCCTGCTTCCTGTTAAAGGCAGTCTGGCTCCCCACTTCATAACACTATGGTTTATTATAAGTATCTTTCAGTCGGTCCTCTCAGATCTGCTTTCCCATGGAGGCAGTAAGATTCATTCCTACCGTCGGGAACTGATCAATGGAAAGGATCTTTCGGCGTATCTATTCTTTACGGGACTGGCAATCCCGGTACTGGGAACAGCCTCTCTATACATCACGATTTTTCTTGAGGGAAAAGGTTTGAGAGATGGAATCAGCACTATGATTCTATTTATCCTTCTTGGTCTTGTTTCCTGGTTGTACACGGGTATTACAACTCTGCTGCGCGGGTATAAACCTGTTACGGCTCTGGTAAACGGAGCCAGAAGTTTTTACAGTTTTCCTCTGGCCGCCCTATCGGCTCTTGTCCTTCCTCTTCCTCCCATTGTGCAACAGAAAATCTGGACAGCCGTGGCTGGAGCAGTAGTGGAGGGATTTGCAAAATACAGAGAGGATCTGCGTCTCAGGAAATCTGACTTTGCCAGACTCTTTCATGAAATATCTTCACCCCGGACTTCAGAAAGACGGGTCCTCTGTCTGATCTATGATCTTCTTTATATCCGGGGAAGAATGCCCCGGGGGAAGGAAGTCCTGACGGATATTATCGGTTCCGCTTCAGTTGATGACCTCTCACTCCTGGTTGATCAGCTTCAAAGAGATGATCTGTTTTTCACTCTGCAGCAGGAGGGGCTGAACAGTTCCTATGCTGAGATGAAGCCTCTCCTGGAAGAGGAGCGAAAAGAATTGATAAGGGAACTTTCCAGCCTTCCCAATTCCTGATTTCAGATCCAGGATGAAATTTAAACATTTTGTTTATCTCCTCTTTAATACTCCTTAATGGTGTTCTCTCAGCTCCGGGAGTAGAATTCATCATGAAGACGGGACCTCCCTTCTTCAAAATGATTTATTCAGGAGCCGGAAGATGACAGTTAAGAAAATGGTATATATAGGATTTCTCCTGCTGCTTCCTCTGATTCTTCTTCTGAACAGTGGATTTTTATATGTAGAAGGGGCATTGCATGATAATTCTATAATCTCTGAATCAGCCTCGATTGAGGAGTCTTCAATTCAGGAAAATCTTCTGGAAGAGGAAGTCAGTGCTTTGACTGTTGAAGTCAGGACTGAGTATCTGCTTCTTTCAGGTGAAGTCCGTCCCATGGATGAAGTCGATATTTTTCCTGAAACTCAGGGGAAGGTCAGGGAGATGAGAATTGAAGCCGGAGACAGTGTTATCACTGATCAGATTTTAGCGATGATCGATCCCTCCCGACCCGGGATGAACTATACACTCAGTCCGGTTAAGTCATCCATAAGAGGTACTGTCACTGCCGTATATGCTGATCCTGGAGCCTTTATTACAGCGGGTCAGCCCTTGTGTAGAATCGGAACCCTCTCTCAGCTTGAGGTTGAAGTGTATGTTCCCGAAGGTTCCATTGATGATGTTTATAAAGGAATGACAGCGCTTGTCAGTTCTCCGGTCCTTCCTGGACTAAATGAATCCCTTGTCCTTAATCAGATTTCTCCTGTTGTAGATCCCTTGAGCCGCTGTATGAAAGTTGTATTTGTACCTGAGAAAAAAAGCAGCCGACTGAAGTCCGGTATGTTTGTAGACCTTACGATTCCTTTGGAGTAGTTCTTGAATATTTTTAAGTTTATCCTCAAACATCCCTTAGCCGTGATAACTCTCTTCTGTCTGATGTCCATTCTGGGATTACTCATGGTATTCAGTATTCCCATGGATCTCTATCCTGAGTTTAATCCCCCTGTTCTTACTGTGGTGACAATCTATCCTCAGGCTACTCCCGAAGAAGTAGAAGATCAGATTACACGGCCCCTTGAAGAGAGCCTGGGCAGTCTCAGCGGTTTAGATCAGATAAGCTCCTATTCTGGTAATTCTGTCAGCCGGATTGTTCTCGAGTTTAACCTGGGACTGGATATGATCTCCATAGAGAATGATATCCGCTCCCGCCTGGGACAGCTACAGCTGGGTCTGCCGGCAGAAGCGGAAATACCAGTCCTTTATAAATTTGATATGAACGATGAGCCTATTGTGGAACTGGCGATACGAGCGTCTGAAGGCAGGGATCTACAGGAGATCTACAGTCTGTCGAAGAAGGATATAAAAAGTTCCTTTGAGCAGTTGGAAGGTGTGGCTGCTGCCGAGCTGAAGGGAATTCGGGAAGAGTTGGTTGAAGTTTCTGTAATCAGGAACAGGCTGGAAGCCTTTTCTCTGAATCTTACGATCCTGGCCGGGATGATCAGCGGGCAGAATAGAAAGCTTGGCTCTGGAAGTCTGGATGAGGATGGAATTGAATACAGCATACAGGCCGACGGTGAATTCTCTTCTCTGGATGATATCAGAACCACAGTGCTTTCTTCCTCACCCGGAGGCGGTTCCATAAGGGTTCAGAATCTGGCTGCAGTATATAAAACTCTTGAAGATCCTGATGATCTTGTTACACTGGACGGTACTCCCGCCATCCGTATCTCCATCCTTAAACAGAGTGATGCCAATGTGGTGCAGACCACCGATCGGGTGCTGGCTCATGCCCGAGTAGTAAATGAGACTCTTCCTGATGGATTTGAACTTATTGTTGTTAGTGAATCCACAGGTCTGATCCGTCTGGTCATCAGTACTATTATGAGTTCGGGGCTTCTCGGGGGGCTTTTGGCTATGTCGGTTATTCTTTTTTTCCTACATAGAATCAGACCGACAATCATTATCTTTATATCCATTCCTGTTTCTCTCCTGATTGCTGTAGGAGTACTGGGAGTTATGGGTAAGACCCTTAATATCCTGACCATGGGAGGGCTTATTCTCGGTCTGGGAATGATCGTTGATGGCTCCATTGTGGTTCTTGAAAACATCATGGGTTACTTTGAAAAGGGTGTACCCCTGAAGTCAGCTGCCATGCAGGGGGCCAGGGAGATGGCATCTCCAATTACGGGCTCCACATTGACCTCCATCTGTGTGTTTCTTCCTCTTCTTTTTATGGCAGACGACCTGGATATTCTGGGGGTCATGTTCAAGGATATGGCCCTTTCGGTTATCCTGGCTCTTTCAGCATCTCTGGCGGTGTCTCTCTTCCTGGTGCCTGTACTCAGTCTTCTGCTATTGGGAAGAAAAGGAGGAAGAACCGGAAAAGGGAGCTCATTGGGGCATAAAGGATACCTGAGTAGAGGTATTGAGAAATTCCTCACTGTCTTTGAAGGAGCTTATGTTTCATTACTTGGTAAAGCCTTGAAAAACAGGGGACTGGTACTTATAACAGCTCTGGTTTTGCTTCTGTCTTCATTTCTCCTCGTTCCACATCTGGGTTGGAAGTTTCTACCAAATACAGGAGAAGAATCCTTCATAGTGGATGTTGAGTTTCCAATGGGAACTTCCCTTGGGAAGAGTGAAGAGATTCTGCTGGAAATATCCGGGATGATGAAGGAGAAAATACCCTGGCTGAAAGCTGTACTTGTAACAGCAGATACGGGTGGAGGAAGGATTAAAGGTATTCTTCCTCCTCTGGATCAGAGAGCTCTATCTTATGAGGAGATGAAGTCGAATCTCCGCAGTGAATTACAGCGTTGGCCAGAGGGCGATTTTGAGTTTATTTCTACAGATATGGCAACAGAAATTGGGAATTCCGGAAAATTGATTGTTCTTATAAAGGGTGAATCTCTGGATGACATGATAGAAACAGAGGAAAATCTGGCTCATATTTTTGAATCCAGGGATGAGATCCTTGAATTCAGCTCTGACCGGGAAAAACCCCGTCCGGAACTCTCTATCTCTTTTTTCCGGGACAGAGCATTTGAGCTGGGAATCAGTATGGAGCAGGGGGCGGCTGAGGTCAGGGCCGCGCTTACAGGACTCAAGGCTACTGAATTCAGAGAGGATGGTGAAAGCCTGGATGTAGTGGTCAGGCTCAGACCTGAAGACAGAAGCGGCAGGCAGGACCTTCAGCGGGTTTTTTTGATGAACCCCCGGGGTGTGAGGGTCCCTCTCTCTAATATTGCCCGACTGGAAGAGGGTACCATTCCCGGTGGAATAAGGCGGGACAATCAGACTCGGACCTTTAAACTCAGTGCGACTGTTGATCCTCAATACGAAGTAGATGAACTGCAGTCTATCGTTCAGAGTCTAATTGCTTCTCAACTCATTCTTCCTGATGGAGTACAACTTGGATACGGGGGAGAGATGGAAGATGTTGAGACCTATGGGAAATCTCTGATTTATATTTTTGCTCTGGCAGTCCTCCTTGTATTTGCTGTGATGGTTTGTCAATTTGAGTCATTAAAGAGCCCCTTTATAATTATTCTGGTGCTGCCGTTTATGTTTATTGGAATTATTCTCATTTTTCTCCTTATGGGCCTGGCAATTAATATGATCACAATTATTGCTGCTGTCATGCTGGCGGGTATTGTTGTAAATAATGGAATCGTAATGGTGGACTATACAAAACTGCTTAGAGATCGGGGGGCTTGTCTTGAGAATGCCTGTCTTGAGTCCGGCAGAAGCCGCTTACGCCCTGTGTTGATGACTACCCTTACTACTATTCTGGCCATGGTTCCCATAGGATTTTTTCCGGGAGAGGGGGGGGCTATGTTACAACCCCTTGGGATGACTATTGTCGGAGGTCTTGCCATCAGTACGGTGGCAACACTTTTTCTAATTCCCGTGCTTTATTCTCTTTTTCATCGAAGGGAGGAGAAGGCTGTTGAAAAAAGTGTTGTATAATTATTTTGAGGATAAATAATGAAAGCGTCAGTCCTTGTTGTAGAAGATGAAAAAGACATTGCTGAACTCATAAAACTATATCTGGAAAAAGAGGGAATTGATGTTCTTCTGGCTGCTGATGGAGAAATGGGTCTTGAGTTTATCCGGGGTTCTCTTGACGTGGATCTGGTTGTTCTTGATCTTAACCTCCCTGGGTTGGACGGTTTTGAATTCCTTCAAATTTTAAGAAAAGATCTGGATATCCCTGTTGTTATCGTATCCGCCCGGCATGAGGATGGAGATATGATAATGGGCTTCGGCATTGGTGCGGATGATTTTGTTGCAAAGCCTTTTTCTCCGCGTGTTCTGGCGGCCCGGGTTCGGGCCCATCTCCGTCGTAGAAATTCTGAAAAATCTGAGCCTGATACGAATATTATCCATTTTGGAAAATGTGTTCTTGATAAAAAAGCCCTTTCTCTTTTTAAAGAGGGACAGCGGGTATCTCTCAGTCCCAGAGAAATCCAGGTTCTGATCTACCTTGCCGAGGAACCCGGAAGTCCCCGTTCTCAACAGGATATCTATGATGCGGTCTGGGGGCAGGACTTCGGTGACCTGAATACAGTTAGTGTCCATATCCAGAGGCTGAGGCAAAAGCTGGAGGATGAACCCTCCAATCCTTGCTATATAAAAAATGTTTATGGATTCGGTTATACCCTTATCAGCGCAGCCGGGGAGGAATCATGAAATCAATAAAAGACCTTTCCCTGCCGGACCGGCTGTTAATCGTTGTCATCGCCCTGATGGTGATTCCCTTTATATCTCTTATTGTCCTGATTTTTATGAACTATTATTTCTGGGATACCTATCGCTATAATGGAAGTGAAAAGATTCAGGCTCCCAAATGGCTTAGAACCGAATTGAGTGCAATACTTGATCATGATAAAGAGCTTCTTGAATCCATCCCTCCATTAGAAAGGGAGATAATGCTTCTTACTGATGCAGACGGGGATTTCTTATATGTGGGTTTTACAGATCTTATTGATCTGGATCTCAGTGCTTTTTCAGGCAGTCTTCCAGATCTGGCGTCCTCAATTGTTCAGCTAATGACCGGAGAGCAGATTGCTCTTACTATTTACGGTTACAACGATACTCAGGGGCTGATGGCCTATATGATCAGACCGGATAGTTTTCCTCAAATCCTTGCCCGCTGGCTCTGGATACTGGCGGCACTCTACTTTGTGGCCTGTCTATTTTTTCCTACCTATATCAGTACCAGACTGATAATGCAGCTTCGCCGTTCTGTCAGCCGTCTTGAGGAAGCTGCGAAACAGGTGGAGCAGGGGCATTTCAGCTTTGAGCTGGAAGAGGCCGGCCGTCGTGATGAATTGAAACCTCTGACCGATGCATTCAGAGCCATGCAGCTTCGCCTAAGAGAAGAGCAGGATCAGAAAACACGATTTCTTATGGCTATCTCTCATGATCTTAAAACTCCGTTAACTTCAATTAAGGGATACCTTGAGGCCATTGAAGACGGTCTGGCAGAAAACCCGGAAACACTTAAAGAATATCTTTCCATCCTTCAGAGGAAGAGTGAAATTCTGGAGAATAGAATCGGTAGTCTTATCGATTTTGCCAGAATGGATACAAGGGCATGGAAACAGAATAACAACAGACCTCTGGTACTGAATGACCTCTTCATTTCATTGATGAAAGACTGCAAAAGGGATATTGAGATGTCCGGGCGAAGTCTGGAAGTCAATATTGAACTTAGTAGGGAAGAGAAGGTTCAGGGTGATTGGGATCTGCTCTACAGGGCTTTTGAAAATATACTTAAGAATGCCCAGGCCTATAGTTTTGAGGGAAATCTTATTGAGTTTAAGGCAGGAGTTATTGGAGACTTTGCCGAGATCTGCATTTCTGATAATGGACCGGGTATCACAGAAGTGGAGAGAGAGTTGATCTTTGAACCTTTTTACAGGGGAGGTACAGGTCGAAACCGCAGTGGAATGGGATTGGGGCTCTCATCTGCAGATTCGGTTATTCGTTCTCATGGGGGTGCTATTGATTACCGGGACAGAGCCGGAGGTGGATCTGAGTTTATTATTCATCTACCTCTGATTCTTTGATCTAGTGTCATGACCGGCTGAATTTTAATCATCCAGCCGGAACTTAATTTTCGCCTTCTTAAAGGTAAATTTCCAATCAAACTTTACTTTCTGCTTATTCATTCTATTTTTCCAGGCATTTACATTTT
>NZ_QQPQ01000053.1 GCF_003346715.1 Oceanispirochaeta sp. M1 | reverse complement strand
CCTTTAAGGGAGCTGAAGGAATCTCGAAGAATACGAGTTTGATAGGCTGGCGGTCTAAGTGTGGAAACATATTGAGCCGACCAGTACTAATTTTCCGTGAGGCTTGACCATATTATTATTTATCTCTTCGTATAATGAATCCTGCCATAGGTTTAACCTGCGGTATGGTTCATATATAGCTGTCTGACCCCCCAGGTCAGTCAGTGATCTGGTGATTTTAGCATTGAGGTTATACCCGTTCCCATCCCGAACACGGAAGTCAAGCTCAATCGCGCCGATGGTACTGCCAAGGTGGGAGAGTAGGTCGTCGCCAGTTTATTTAAGCCCCAGTCTTCGGACTGGGGCTTTTTCTTTTATAAGTTCTCATCTGACCTTCAGCTGCCATAATGGTTGCCATTAGGTAGTGAATTCACTATATATATGTATTTTTATCAATGAAAGTTACAGAAACATTCATTTTTTTAAGAAAAAGATGAAATATGTATTGCAATCTGTCATTCATTTATTATGATTAGATTAACTTAACGGAGGTACGTAATAATGAAAAAAAAAGTTTTTGTTCTGATAACATTAATATTTTTACTGAGTGCAGGTTCTATTTTTGCTGAGACAGGTATAGGTGCAGCATTTGGTTACGGAATTGGTGGTAGTAATGTAGCTCTATCACTTGATATTGATGCCATTCCAGGTACTGTTCAGACAGTTTCAATGCGCTTTAACAGCAACTATTTCGGTATAGGAATCACTGATGACTGGTATCTTATTGATAATGTCTTTATTGACGATCCCTTTGGTTGGTATTTGGGATTAGGTTTCTATGTGAATATGGGATTTTCAAATGATTTCAGTATTGCCTTTGGAGCCAGAGCACCCATCGGAATAGATGTTACATTACTGGAAAATCAGCTTGTATTATTTCTTGAAGCAGCACCTTCCCTTGGATTGGGATTTAATCCCGATATTTATTTTCCTGACTGGGATATTGCCGGTGCAATAGGGTTCAGATTCTACTTCTAATCAGAAAATTATTGATATTTATTTCCCCTTTATAGTGAAGGGGATTTATTTATAACCTTATGGAATAAGCAAATATATGGTAAGTATCGTAATTCAGTAAATTCTTATCAAAAGAGCTCAAAATTCACTATAGGTTCCTTGTAAAAAGATATGGTTATCACTATACTTTTCAAATATTTATTTATAATAACAGATACCACCACTGGAGGATCAGATGGCTAAAATTAGAGTTGGATTTAATGGAATGGGTAGAATTGGTAAGAATGTAATGAGAGTCATTACATCCCAATTAAATGACCAGATTGAGATTGTTGCAGGAAACGACCTTGTTACTGCAAAAGAAATTGCAGAAGCTCTTCCCAAAGACTCAATTCACGGAAAATTTCCCGTTGATGTAAAACTGCTAAGCGACAATGTAATTAAAATCGGTTCACATGAAGTAACCATATACGCTGAAAAAGACGCAAATAACATTCCCTGGGGAAAGCATAATGTTGATGTAGTTCTTGAATGTACAGGTTTCTACCTGACTAGCGAAAAAGCTCAGGCTCACATCAATGCAGGTGCTAAGAAAGTTATTATTTCCGCACCCTGTAAAGATGATACAAAAACTGTTGTTATCGGTGTTAACCATGACACAATCACAGCAGATGACAAGATTCTTTCTAACGCTTCATGTACAACAAACTGTCTTGCTCCCCTTACAAAAGCAGTTGATGACAGCTTCAAAGTAATCACAGGTCTTATGTGTACTACTCATGCTGCTACATCTACTCAGAGAGTACAGGACTTTTTCGGTGGTGGTAAAAACAGAGCCACTCTGAATAACATTATCCCCGCATCAACCGGTGCTGCCATTGCTGTAGGTAAGGTTCTTCCTCACCTGAACGGTAAGCTCAACGGTACTGCGCTTCGTGTACCTACAGACACAGGTTCTGTAGTTGAAGTTGTTTACCTCCTCGAAGGAAAACATACTAAAGACGAAATCAATGCAAAAGTTTCTGCTAACGCAGCTAAAATCAATGGAAGCTCCCTCATGGGTAAGATCCTCGACGTAAGTGATTACTACGAGTGTTCCAGAGACGCTGTGGGCGAAGCCTGGAGCTCTATGTACATCCCCGGAAACACATGTGTTACCGAAGCTGGAGACAATACTCTGGTTAAGATGACTTCTTACTATGACAATGAAATGGGTTACTCAACCAGAATGGCTGAACTGGCTCAGATTTTCTCTGCTATGTAAGTATACATCTCGTTGAGATGA
Organism: Oceanispirochaeta sp. M1; assembly: GCF_003346715.1. Lineage (NCBI taxonomy): Bacteria > Pseudomonadati > Spirochaetota > Spirochaetia > Spirochaetales > Spirochaetaceae > Oceanispirochaeta > Oceanispirochaeta sp. M1. Next base: position 26,256 of record NZ_QQPQ01000053.1, on the reverse strand, counting down.
TTGTACCGTCCGATTTTCGGGCGGTTTTTTATTTATAAATACGCTTGTTCAACAACTGCCCTCTAATGTTGACAGAATGTATACAAACGTTGAAAATGTTTCCACAATTTATTTAAAAGGAGTATTTTTTTGGAGAATAAACAACAATGGGGAAGCCGTTTTGGTTTTATCCTGGCTGCCGTAGGTTCGGCTATCGGACTCGGAAACATCTGGCGTTTTCCCTATATGGTATATGAAAACGGGGGAGGAGCTTTCCTCATCCCTTATTTTGTTGCCCTGTTAACAGCAGGTATACCCATTATGATAATGGAGTTTTCTCTGGGGCATAAAAGCAGAGCAGGAGCACCCCTCTCTTTTTCCCAGCTAAATAAGAAATGGGAATGGCTTGGTTGGTGGCAAACCGGAATTTCGGCCGCAATCGCTGTCTATTATGTAGCCGTTGTAGGATGGTCTTTCAGTTATATGGGTTTTGCTCTGACCAATGCCTGGGGCAGTGATCCCGCAGACTTCTTCCTTAATGATTATCTTGCTATTACGTCTGGACCCTTTGAGATGGGTAGTATTCAAATTGGTATTTTCATCACTATCCTTTTTGCCTGGTTTCTTAACTTTCTGGCAAGTTATGGAGGAGTGCATAAGGGGCTGGAACGAGCCAATAAAGTATTGATGCCCGTATTGATAGTCATGCTTCTGGTTATTGTGGTAAGAGCCGTGTCTCTTCCCGGTGCAGCCCAGGGTCTTGAACTTTTATTTAAGCCTGATTTTTCCAGGATACTTGATCCAACTGTATGGATTGCCGCTTATGGTCAGATCTTCTTCAGTCTCAGTATTGCCTTTGCCATTATGCTGACCTATTCAAGTTATCTTCCTAAGAAATCTGATATTGTAAATAATGCATTTATGACTGCTCTGTTGAACTGTGGTTTCAGTATGCTTGCGGGGATCGCAATTTTCAGTATTATCGGTTTCATGCAGTTTCAGGCTGGTGGAACTCTTCCCGAGAAGATGGCTGGAGTATTTCTTGCTTTTGTAACACTGCCCTCAGCAGTATCACAGCTGCCGGCTCTTAATACGTTGATCGGAGTTCTTCTTTTTCTGACACTGGCCTTTGCCGGTCTCTCTTCTTTCATTTCAATAAACGAAGTTGTTGTTCGCTCTATTGTGGATAAGTTCGGATTTGCGAGGAAAAAGGTCTCAATCTACTACACCCTCATAGCAGGAGCTGTAAGTATGGTATTCGCAACCGGAGCTGGACTGCATATTCTTGATCTGGTGGATCACTATATCAACAATTACGGGATCGTATTTGCCGGACTAATTGAAGTTATACTACTGGGATGGTTTTATGACCTCTCTTCCCTTAGAGAGCATGCGAACCTGACCAGTGACTTCAAAGTAGGTAAGTGGTGGGATATTATGATTAAATTCGTAACCCCTCTGGTTCTGGGAATCAATTCTGTACTCAATCTGATTACAGATTTAAAATCAAATTATTCAGGTTATTCAACTGCAGCTCAGATTGTATTTGGATGGGGCTTGATTGCTGTACTGATCGCAGTGGCTGTCATTGCTGCAAAATCAAAATGGCATGATGCTGAGGCAATTTAGATCAGTCTCGGGAGTATAAGGCCCATAGGCCTACACAAGGAAATCGCCGAGACTGTAAATCAGTCTCGGTAGTATAGGAGAGTAAAATGTCCATAGATGCAATTATTATGATGGTTCTGGGTCTGAGTATTACCTGGGGCGGTGCCGGTATATGTCTGTATATAGCTATGAAGAAAAAGTAAGTATCAGACAGAAATAGAATATATATAGAGATAGACTCATTTAGTTTGAGTCTGTCTCTTTTTTTTACTATTTTAAATCTGAGGTATAAATATGTTACAGGAATTAAATGACTTAGAAACAATTCAGAAAGCAATGTCATCAGAGGGATTTCACTTCTTCTACTTCTCTCGTCCGGCCTGCGGTGTATGCGGAGCCATTAAGGAGAAGGTACTGTTGATGCTGAAAGATTATCCCGGGATCAGTTCTTATTATATAAACCTTGATAATGTACCTGAGGCAGCCGGACAGTTTTCTTTATTCACTATTCCGGCTGTACTGCTTTATATTGATGGAAATGAGATTATAAGAGAAGCACGGTATATATCAATGGATGATCTGGAAGCAAAAGTCGCCAGGCCCTATGGGATGGCCGGCCTTTAGATCAGATGGTTCCGATATTGATATCACATACGATATCACTTTCAGGCTAATTCATATGTTTAGAATATTGATATCATATACGATATCACTTTGATTTTTTTCGATATTGATGGCTTAAAACCATTTAACAATATTGAAGATACAGATTCCTATGATCACTATCATGACTCCCATAAACAGCTTATCTACCGCACGATGAGTCATCTTAATAGATAGCTTTGAGCCCGCCAGACCTCCGATTATTCCTCCGAGGATCATCAGGGTGAGGATGATCGGTTCAAAGGGAGGAATGTTACCGGATATCGCTGTAAACAGCAGGCTGGTGACCTGAGAGAAGAATATGACAAAGATTGAGTTCAGCGCCGCGGTTTTACTGTCCATGGAAAAGAAAAAGCCCAGAACAGCAAGGTTGATGGGTCCTCCACCTATCCCCAGGAAGGATGCAAGCCCTCCCAGCAGAAATCCTATAAAAACGATAAAGAGTATATTGTCTTTATGACGGGGTGTGATTATTTCTTTATATAGTGTGTAAAAAAGAACCATTACAGTCAGCAGAAGAAGTATCCCCGACTGGGTGACTCCAAGGACCATCTCATTTTCAAAACTACCCTTTATAATATCAAATATATGTTTACCGGCCATTCCACCGACAATTCCTCCAACTGCAAGAAGGCTGGCCGTCTTTTTATTAACCTGAATTTCGGATTTTCTATTTTTAATCAATGTTACTGTAGACATAGAGAGTACGGTACATCCTGATAGGAAGCTGATGCTTGCCACACCGAAAGTAGAGATGCTGTCCAGGACAGGTTTGATGATGACGCCGCCGCCGATTCCGCTGATGGCACCGACTATGGATGAAAAGAAACTTATTATGAAATAGAGAATGGACATGACTTAATCTCCGGGAGTTTTGATATCGATTTATATTAGTATGTTTGGCAGATTAGTACCATAGTGGTCCTTTTCTTCAGGTCTCAGGGTTCCTGTGGAAGCATAATGATAACCCGGCCCTGTCTGAGCATTTCCCTGTTATGTTCAGAGGATATCAGCATTTTCACGGTTTCATCGGGAAGGATAAGATCTGTCTTGTTCTTTCCATATACTTTGCGTGCCATGGTTCGTAAGGGATACACACCAATCCTCTTACTCAGGCTGCCTAAATCGTGGCTGTACGTATAACCCGCATTACCCCATTTTTGCAGCGCTTCCGGTTCTGTCATCTTAGCACTGTGAATCAGATTCATAGACGAATCATAGAGTCTGGGAAAGAGGCAGGGGTTTAAAAGAACATCCTGTTCCGAATTCCCCTGATAGGGCAGAGCCTCAGCAGCATAGATGATTATGCCGGTAAAATCTTCATTGGCTGTATAAATAGGACTCACCGGAGAAGGGTGGGGTTTGCTGTGAGTGATCACAAGTTCAGCCAGATCCGGAAAAATGGGAAGTATATAGCGAACAGTGAGAAACTTCCTGTCTCCCGTTGCCGTGGTGAACACCTTTTTCATCTTCTGGGAAAGGTTCTCCAGTTCTCTCAGGAGTACGGGATCTTCTGTTATCATATCGGCAATTGTATGGGTGGAATCCACTCTCAAATCCTGTAGAACTCCGCCTGTGATTACAGGAGTCTGCCGGATAATATACTGTTCTGTTTTAAAGCGGCCTGTGGGCTGGTTGGACTCCTCTTCAATAGGAGATGTAATGTCCAACTGGAAGGTTCCATTGAACCAGTCTATCTCACTGTGAACCTCAAGCTCGGTCTGGGCAGATAAAAACTGAGGGAGCAGGAAGCAGATCATCAGGAACAGGCTGTTAATTTTCAAATCTTTCTCCTTCAGAGTGGGGAACACTTAAGATCATTCCCGGTTTAATCACAGCATTCAGGGGTAAACTGTTACCCGCTGCAAGTTCCTCGGGGCTGAGGTTGTATTGTCTTGAGATTCCCCATAGGGAGTCTCCTTCAAGGATAGTATAACGTCCAGTCCATGACTCTGTCATGTCAGAAATCATCACACCCTTTCGTTCGGGAATATCATCATGAATCAGGGGGACAAGGAGAATCTGACCTATCCTGAGATAGCGGCTGCTCACACCCGGGTTGTATTCTCTGACCATGGATATGGGTATTCTATACCACTCTGCCAGTTCCGAGAGGGTATCACCTGACTGGATCTTGTAACGCTTGAACTCCAGAAGATCACTCTCTTCTTCGAGAATCTTCAGAATCTGATCTCTCATAGCAGAAGGAACCTTTAATTCATATCCACTGGATGCGGGAGGAGTTACAGCATAATTCAGCTCGTTGTGGGCTGTGAGAAAGAGATTCTTATCTATACCGGCTTTCTGTGCAATCCGTCTGATATCCACACTCTTCTCAATGGGGATTTTTTCCCAGAAGGTTCTGGCTCCCCAATGCAGAGGAAGGCCATAGCTGCCCTTGCTGTTACTCAATATAGTCACTGCCGCCAGCTTGGGAATATAGTTTCTTGTCTCCCGGGGCAGCAGGTTCTTCTCTGATAGTTCCCAGTAATCCGAGATCCCTGAGGAAGCTACAGTTCTAGTCACCTTTCCAAGACCGCAGTTATAGGCAGCCAGAGCCAGGTACCAGTCGCCAGTTTTTCTATAGTTGTAATTCAGTTTGTGGAGAGCCGCTTCTGTTGATTTCCAGAAATCCCTTCTGTCATCCTGCCAGGCATTCACAGAGATATCGTAGGGTTCAATGCTGTTCATCATAAACTGCCACATCCCCGCAGCACCGGAGCGGGACAGTGCATCCACCCTGAAGGCGGATTCTATTACCGGCAGATAGAGAATCTCAGGAGGCATACCCTGTGCTTCCAGCCGTTCGGCAATAAAAGGGATAAAGGGTTCGGCCCTTGTGAGGCAGCGATTGAGGTAGGCAAGACCATCGCCCTTGGAAAAATGTTCCAGGTAGTAATCAATTCTGCTGTCCGCAGGGAGAGTGCTGCTCCATACCTTTGCCAGGTAATGTTCTGTTCTTTCAGGAGTATTTCTATATTTAACGGCACCCGTAAAAGAGCCTGTAACGGCCCCGGGGGATGTACTGTGATCGGCTCTTATGGTCTGCAGATGACTCATCCCTGCAAAAAGAGGAAATCCTGCAAGGTAGAAAAAGAGTAGTATTAAAGTTTGTCTCCGAAATATATTCCAGCCCATTCCCATCTGTTATTTATCTCCGGGTCTATTGGATATTTTATTCTGTTAAAGTAGAGGTACCAGACCTTTATTCTATAAGACCAGCCCCCTGTTCGTAGAAAAGCCTCATTATCATTAGAGTCTGTTTCCAGATTTCTGTTATACCATACTGATGATTTCAGAAAATAAGCCAATTCCATAGGAATTTCGGTAAAAGGATCGTAGCGGTCCTGTCCCCAGCTCATCATAAAGAAATCTTCTGCCTTATATCTGTTTAATCGGCTTCCGCTGCGGGTCCTGATAGCATATTTTATGGAATTCACAAGACCATCCAGATCTTCCCTGGTCCAGTCTTTCTTGGAATAGTGAAAATTCAGGTAGTGATTGATTTCATTATAGACATTCGGCATCCCCGGAATAGTTGTAGGCTCGGCGTCGAGGAATTTCTCATAGTTCACAATCGACTCGTTCCACAGTCCCTCGGACTCGTAGGATACTGCCAGATTGTAATAAACCTGACCTCTGTCAATCTCACCGGAAAAGCGGGTGATCAGTTCGTTGTAATAGGCAATCTTCTTAAGTTGATCATTCTCATAATACCCTATCAGTTTTTCCAGACTGAAATAATGGATTGATCGTCCCCTGATTATCAGATCCTCATAGTTCTTCAACAGTCTGTTGTAGTAGATGACGGCAATATCCATGGCATTCTCTTCTTCATAGATAGATCCTAAAAGAAGAAGGTAGTAGGCGTTATAGCTGTCTTCGGGATGCAGATACAGATGCTTGTTAAGAAACTGCTTCAGAATCTCTGATTCCTCTTCCTTCATATAGCGGGAAATTATCTGCTCCATAATTCCGTAACGGAGTGTATCATCCTCCTGCACATCCAGAATATCCAGAAGCTCCTGAATCCTCAGGTCCGTTTCCTCGTTGCCCGTAAGAAAAGGGGAGGGCTCTTTCCGGTTGCCGCAGGAGAAGAGAACTGTAATAAGAAGTAACAGTAGAACTGTCTGAACCGATCGTTTCATTCAATTGGGGATTTTATCACAGCCCCCCTGTGATGACAAGTTGTCACCCCGGGGGCAGCCCATGCTCTTTGTTATAAGGCGACAAGTTCCCTGAAACCCTCAAGAAATGCATCTGATGCCGAGGGATCACTGCCGGAACCCTGCCAGAGTGGTCCGCGTCCACCGCCTTTACCGTCAATAAGGCTGAGGCATTTTGTTTTAAACTCATCAAAGCCGAGCTGCTCATGATCAGGCAGGTGGAGTGCCCAGTTCAGTCTATCCCCGTCTTCTGCGCAGATAAGGAAAGATAATTCGTGTTCTGCCGAGAGATTTTTAACTATTCCTTTGAACAGGGGTGACGGGCAGTCTTCAATTTTCCTTATAATGAGGGGTGGGAAATGAGTCAGAGACATGGATAGCTTGTGGCTGATATAGGCTGCCTGTTTTTCCATAAGCACCTTATTCTGCCTGCTCTCTTCTTTTTTCTCATCCAGAAGCTCTTTCAGGCGGTCAGCCACGTCATAAGGTTGTACCGATAAAAGAGACGACATTGTTTCAAGCTGGGCAAATCTTTTCCGGTAGTCTTCGTACGCCGGTTCGCCTATCTTCCATTTCAGTCTCAGTCTTCCCCGTATCTTATCCTGTCCTGCATATTTGACCAGCCCCAGACGGGCTGTATTCTCAGTATGAAGACCTCCGCAGGGAGTAACATCCAGATCTTCAATCTGTATAAGACGGATATTCTCTGTCTTCTCTGTTCCCCGGCGCAGTTCATACTGTTCAAGTTCTTTTTTGCTGTCTACCCAGAGTGCCCCCACCGGACGGCAGGAACGTATCTCTTTATTGACCTCATTTTCCACCTTCAGAAGCTCATTGTCACTGAGGTCGTCAGTGTCTATTTCTATGGTGCTCTCTTCCTGTCCCAGATGTACAGAAACAGTTGCCGCTCCGCAGATTTTCATCAGAACTGAAGATATCAGATGCTGTGCCGTATGCTGAATGCAGTAATGTTCTCTATAGGGACGATCAAGGAGTAGTTCCAGAACTTCTCCCTCAGGCTTTTGGGCGCATAGATGGAGTATCTTCCCCTCTGATTTTCTGACATGCAGAACAGGGATACCGTTGATGCTGCCCTTATCAGAGGGCTGACCGCCGCCCTCGGGATAAAATATTGTGTCCTGAAGTTCCAGGAGCCAACCCTCTTCGCTCTGACGGGCAGAGAGCAGGGAGGTTTTGATTTCATTGTATTCCGGGTTAGTGTAATAACTGAGCTTTTTCATAATATGAATTTTAGCAGAATATCCCTCACATAGAAAGAAAAAATTAAAGAAATTCAAACAGTAAAATACTGAGTCATGTGACGGTGCTTCTCAAGTCGGGTGAAGAACTGCTATCATGCCCGGTATATGAAAGAAACACTCCCCGAAAAACCTGAACTTGTAGCCGTAGACCTGGACGGAACTCTCCTGAACACGGAGCATAGGCTCTCTGATAAAACTGTCAGCGTTATTAAGGCTCTGGACAATTCGGGTATTCCCGTTGTGATCAGTACGGGCCGCAGTTATGAGGGGATGATGCATTATAAGAACCAGCTGAATCTTAAAAACCCTGTAATCTGCTACAACGGAGCAATGATTGCAGACGGAGCTACAGATTCGATACTCCACCAGTGGCTTCTTCCATCTGATATTACAAAAGAGGCATACATGTATGCCCGGGAGAGGGACTTCCATATTCAGGTCTTTCAGGATGGTGAACTCTACTTTGAAAAAAGAAGGGAAGAGTCAGACTATTATGAGCACTCCACCGGTCTGACCGGCAGGATTACAAACCTGGATGACTGGAATAATCTTGAAGTGACCAAGGCTCTTATGATCATGCCTCCATCCAGGGAGTCAGGAGAATTTCCAGAACTTCATGAAGCCCAGTCCTACTTTCAGAAGAAATATGGAGACAGACTCTACTGCGCCCTGTCCAAGCCTTATTATCTTGAGTTTATAAACGGCTTAGGTTCCAAGGGGAACGCCCTTGATCAGCTGAGCCGGGATATGGGAATTCCCCGGGAAAAGATGGCCGCCTTCGGTGACGGTTTTAACGACCTTGAGATGCTGGATTATGCAGGAATTTCTGTGGCCATGGCTAATGCACCCGATGGAGTCAAAGAACGCTGCCTCTACACGACGGAACTTTCCAATGATGAAGATGGAGTGGCAGATTTTATAGAGAAATATATTTTTTAGTAGTTCAAAATAATATTATGATGCAACTGCATGTGGGATTTTCCCCAACTCTTCTCTGATTTTAATTCTTTCAATTCTGAGATCATACTCATCTTGAATTCCTAACCAGAACTCAGCAGAATTACCAAAATAAGTTGAAAGTCTAAGAGCCGTATCTGCCGTAATTCTTCTTCGTCCTTTAATTATTTCAGAAATACGAGTAGCCGGCATATTTGTATCTTTTGAAAGGCGATAGGCTGATATTCCCATCGGCTTCAGAAACTCTTCATTAAGGATTTCTCCAGCTGTAACATCAGGTATTCGGTTCATATTTGTCTCCTAATGGTAGTCGATGATTTCTACTTCTGAGGGAGACCCCTCATTCCAATAGAAGCAGATTCTCCATTGTCCATTTATTCTAATACTGTGTTGGCCTATTCTATCGCCTGATAATGCTTCCAATCTATTCCCAGGTGGTATTCTAAGGTCATTAATATCCTGCGCTCTATGGAGGATAATAAGTTTTCTGAGTCCAATCCTTTGAATATCTCTGGAAATATTCTTTACAAATATCTGATTCCAGATTTGTTCTGTTTCTTTATTAGCAAAGGATTGAATCATAATCCTATTTTAACGTTTCACGTTATTAACGTCAAACGTTAATAACGTAGAATCTCTGATTTTTTATTAAATATGTATCTATTTGTAAAAAGAGAGGCAGCGTCCTCTGCCTCTCTTCAGCTCCTTGAAGCCGTCAGATCAGATACCTGAGGTAGACATACAGGCTGGAGATCGCAAGAGTGATCACCATGACAATCATCCCGTATTTGGTAAATTCAATAAAAGAGATTTTGTAACCGCTTCTACTTGATATACCCGCACTGACAACATTGGCTGAGGCTCCGATAAGAGTTCCGTTTCCTCCGAGACAGGCTCCTATGGCCAGAGACCACCACACAGGTTCTGTTGCCGTTGCTCCCAGTTCTGCACTAAGATGCTCCACCAGGGGAATCATCGTTGCCACATAGGGAATATTATCCAGAAAGGCAGACAGAAAGCCGCTCACCCAGATAATGGATTCTGAAGTTATAAGGATATTTCCTTTTGTGAGAATCAGGTATTTTCCCGCAAGGAAATCGATGGCTCCCAGAACTACCAGTCCCCCGACCATGATAAACAGGCCGATAAAAAAGAAGATAGTGGACCATTCCACCTCGTGAAAGAACTCTTCCACATCGTCTCCACCTGCCAGAAGCATCAGTACCGCGGCTCCCCCGAGGGCAACCGTAGAAGGTTCCAGCCCGGTGATGCCGTGACACATAAAAAGGACAAGCACAAAAAATAGAACCACCAGGCTCTTTATCAGAAGTTTTACATCCTTTATTGAGGCGTTTTCATCAAAGTCCATGATACGGGCCCGTCTCTCCATGCTGACCTCAAGATCCTTTTTGAAAAAGCGCAAGATCAGCAGGATGTGTACAACCATCAGTATAAGAACAAGAGGTCCCAGATTGACAAGAAATTCCATGAATCCCAGGCCCGCTGCACTACCGATCATTATATTGGGTGGATCTCCGATCAGGGTGGCCATTCCACCAATATTAGAAGCAAGGGCACAGCTGATTATATAGGGGACAGGATTCAGCCCCAGCTCTACGGATATCAAAATAATGACGGGGGTCAGTATCAGTACGGTTGTTACATTGTCCAGTAATGCCGATAGAACTGCAGTTATAATGGAGAACAGTATTAGAATTTTGACAGGGTCTCCATGAACAAGTTTGGCCGATTTAATTGCAATGTACTGAAACAGTCCGGAGCGTTTCGTAATTCCTACAATGACCATCATTCCGATCAGAAGAAATATGACATTCCAGTCTATCTCCGCGTAGGCCTGATGTTCATTCAGAATGCCCATGGCGATAAAAAGTACGGCTCCCAGCAGTGCCAGGATCGTCTTATTAATTGTTTCAAATGAAATAAGTATAAACAGTAATACAAAGAGGGCTACTCCGATAATTAATTGTGTCATACCTCAGCCCCGAATCACTTTCTGGAGGATGTCTGTTTCACTGATCATCCCGATAAGTTTTTCATTTTCGATGACGGGAATGTGTCTGAATCCTTTTGTGGTGATTAAAATAACAGCTTCCAGGATGGATGCATCCTTTGAGATGCCCCGGTTTATGGGCCTCATAATCTCTTTGATCAGGATGCGGTCTTCATCTCTCAGCATGACCTCAAAGGGTTCCAGTGTTTTCATGAATTTTACATTTCCGAGTCGTTTTACATAGTCGGGGATACCGTTTGACAGCAGGTCTTTAATGGTTACTTCACCCACCAGCTGATTATTGTTGTTTACCACAGGAAGAAAGCTGAGTCTTTTTTGATAGAATAGATCCGCCAGTTGAGCCAGACTCATGTTCTCATTACATGAGACGGGATCTGTGGTCATGATATCTTCTATGGTAATCTCTTTTTTCAACTGCATTGTGTTCAGAAGATCATGAATCTGTAATGCCGTTTTTCCCATCAGGGAATCGAGAAATTCACTATCAGAGAAATATTTTCCTATACAGGATAAAACGGGGAGATAGAGGGGAGATCCCACTTTTGAGGTGATAAAGAAAAATAAAATTTTCAAAGGTCCCTGATCTGTTTCCAGGGGGGTGTTGGGAACCCATATCCCCATCAGAATATCCTGAAACCCTTCAACACGGCCATGAGGGATGGCAACTCCCGGGGGGAGTACGGTTCCTCCCAGAGCCTCTCTTTCACGTATGATTTTTTTTACTTCTGCCGAATCTACAGGAAGCTTGATTTTTTTATTCATCAAGTCCACCAGACTGTCCGCGGCTTCAACGACCGAGGAAAAATGATCTCCAGTGATAATAAATTCTTTTCCGACTAATGATCCCAGTTTCATATCAGGATGCCTCCATTTCTGTTGCTTTTAACTGCAGTTCCGCCAGCCTGTGAGATATAAGCTGTTGTATTCTTCTATATTCTACAATACCTTCCACCTTGCCTTCCATGTTTACTATTGGAATTGATGGAATATTACTTTTCTTGAAGATGCTGTAGATCTCAGATGCTTCTGTATCCATCCGGCAGGTATAATTGACCTTGTCCATGATGTCATGGGCCACAAGTAAATCGGTTGAATAGGATGAAATAAATGTGTCTTTCAGTTTTTCAATGGATATGATTCCCGTAAGAAGATCGTCTTTATTGACAACGGGGTAGTAGAAATTATCCCGTTCTGCAAAGATTTTCAGTATATTATTAACGCTTTCCCCTTCACGAATGACGGGAATGGCCTTATCTGCAATATCTCTGACCTTACTCTGCTGAATCAGGTCACTTTCGCTGATGTTCAGACCGGCTTCGCCCGATTTATCAACCGCATATTTGACCATGCTCGGTCCCACCAGCTGAACAACAAAAGTGGTGGCTGTAATAACCAGAACAATGGTATCTCCCAGAACACCGTCAAAGGTCTGACTGGCGACAATGGAGAGTCCAATGGCTACTCCCGCCTGACTCAGAAGACAGAAGGGGAGATATTTTTGTACCGTGGAAGGAGCTCCCGAGAGTCTGGCTCCTGTTACGGCACCCAGTGCTTTACCTATGATTCTGGCAACAATGTAGACCAGAGCCAGGGCAATTGTTGTTTTTGTCAGCCCTGATATGTCCAGTTTGGCCCCTACAAGGACGAAAAACAGGATGTACACAGGGGGAGTGAACTTTTCAACCACATGAAATGTTCTTTTACTCTTCAGAGGAGCCCTGTTTGTAATAAAAAAGCCCATACTCATGGTTGTGAGGATGATATCCACCTGCAGGAGCTGTGCACATCCTATAAGAAGAAGGATTGCTCCGATTGAAAAAGCCAGGATTCTGTCATCATCAATAAAGGATTTGAATACCTGTCTTATCACCATGCCCGCAGTAAATCCCAGAACAATAGCCGCTCCTATTTCCCAGACAAATACAAGGACGCTGTAGCTTATGCTTGTATCGGCCTGACCCATAAGCAGTCCGGCCAGGCTGGTGGCCATGGCAAAAAGAAGAAGAGCAATTGCATCATCCATGGCAACAATGCCGAGAATTATGGTTGTCAGAGGTCCCTTTGTCTTATTTTCCCAAAGAACATCAGTTGTGGCCGCCGGAGCTGTTGCCGATGAGATGGCTCCCATGAGAAGTCCGAATGCCAGTCCCAGTTTTGAATCCTTAAACAGCATGATTCCGAAAAAGGTCATGGCAATGCTCACAATGATAAAGGCTCCGAAGGCTTCCATAATCAGGATAAGAGAGAATTGTTTTCCATATTTCTTAAGGGTTTTTGTTTTCAGCTCTCCACCGATCATAAAACCGATCAGTCCCAATGCAAAGAAATTGAAGGGCTGCAGAGTTGACAGGGTGCTATCATCAATGAAGTTAAAACCGGTTTTTCCCAGTATGACACCCAGACAGATATAGCCGACTACCTGAGGTATTTTCAGTTTCTGAAAAAACCGGCCTACCCATGTGCCTCCGAAAAGTATGATTCCCAGTAAAAAAATGATATTGAGATGGTCTATGACAAAATATTCATTTATGAATTGCTGAAACATTATTCTTCTCCAATAAAAATGGGAAGAATCTCATTTGCAGATGTGACCTGAAACAGTGATTTAATTATTTCTTCGTTTTTAAGCCGTCCGACGATGAGTGAGAGAGTTCTCAGGTACTCCTTGTGCTGTTCGGCCCCCACAAGAATCATGATGACGATTTTTACAGGGACGTTATCTATTGAATCATAGTCATTCAGTCCTTCAGGGCTGATACCCACATAAACCTGAGGTTCTTTTATTGAACCGAATCTGACATGCGGGATTCCGATACCCTGGCCGATTCCGGTACTCATGATCTGTTCCCTGTAGAAAATTTCTTTCTTGAGGTTCTCGATGTCTTTTACAAGAGAATCATCTTTTACCAGATCAATCATTTCATGAAATGCTTCTGTTTTTGTTTTGCTGTTCAGGATAATGCAGTTATCCTGCTTTAAAAATTTATCAAGGGTCATTTATCTATGTCTCCGCTTTCTTTTTTCATTTCGTTTTGAGTTTTTACTGTCAGCCATTCATTCAGTTCCGGATAGGAGAAGCGCCATTGATTGGCAATTTTCATACAGGGAATTTCTTTCTTTTTAATCAGTCCGAGAACTGTCTTTTCAGATAGCTGTAAATACGCCGCAACATCTGCGACTGTTAAGAGTCTTTTTGTGTTTATTTCCAAAATGAGGCTCCATTATTGTTTGAAAAAGTGAGAATTAATAATCTTTTAAAAGGGTATTAAGCCGTTAGAGGGGGGGCTCTCAGGGCAAAGGGCAGGTCATGAGTATTATCATGAGGCAATTCAATTCTAATACTTCTCTGGGGTCTCTGTAAAAAGGGGTTTTCTCTTTTCTGATCAGGAAGAATAAGGCTGTTGGCTCTGGCTCTGGCCCGGGAGTGGGTCCTTCCTTCCTCTTCTTCCTCTTTGCTGTCATTTTCAAGCATTGAATCACCAGAGTGGGAGGGCAGGGACTGTCCCGGTATGTTTACATACTGTGCAGCTCCATCAGTCATTTGAAAATTTGAGTTTTCTGATATTTCAAGCCCAATGATTCCTGAGAGGATAAATGAAATTATGCTGACTAGAGGCAAAACCTTCTTCATGGGGCCATATGAACATGACAGAAAATAAAAGTCAATCACTATAAGAGATTATTAGGGAATATAAGGGAAAATAAAGGAAAATGGCACCACTTTTGTGTCTTACATTACTACTTCATCAGGATAGATGTTACGGATTATATCCATCATCCGGAGCATATCTATCTGATATATTTAAAGGGTCTCTCGGTTCTGTGTATTGACGCTTAGACAGAATAATAAGAAATACTCTATCATTATGTAACAGAATACAGGCTAATCTATACAATTTATGTATAATAATATACCATATATGTATGATAAAACGAAAAATTGTCGATGAGTTGAGGCATTGGGCAAAAAAAGAGAATCGGAAACCTCTTATTTTGAGAGGAGCCCGTCAGGTGGGAAAAACCACAGCTGTAGAAATGTTCTCTCATGATTTTGAGCAGTATATATACCTAAATCTGGAACAGAAAGCTGATCGAGATCTTTTTGAACAGGATCTGCCGGTGGATAAAGTACTGGAGGCAGTCTTTTTTTTAAAAGACTCTGACCCCGACGAGAAGTCGACATTGTTATTTATTGATGAAATACACAATTCTACCAAAGCAGTTAGTATGCTTCGATATTTATATGAAGAGGCAGAGGATCTGTTTGTTGTATGTGCCGGATCTCTTCTGGAAGTATATCTAGATAAGGAACAGATCAGTTTTCCAGTTGGTCGAGTTGAATTTTTGTATATGCATCCTCTTACGTTTGAAGAATATCTGAGAGCCCGAAATCAGAAAGCTGTGTTTGATTTGTTTCAGTCTGTACCTGTTCCTGATTATGCACATGATAAAATTCTTGAACTATTCCATGAATATTCTCTGATTGGAGGTATGCCGGAAATTTGTGCAGAATACCTGAAGCATCACGACTTAAGCCGGCTGGCACCCATTTATGAATCTCTTCTTATTTCCTACACAGATGATGCTGCTAAATATGCCTCTGGTCGTTCGATGTATCAGGTGATTAGACATATCATTGAAACATCACCTATGGAGGCTGGAAAAAGGATGAAATTCCAGGGTTTTGGGAATTCTTCTTACCGTTCCAGGGAAAGTGGAGAAGCCTTCAGAATACTTGAGAGATCAATGCTTATTTCCCTTTCTTATCCGGTTACTGATTTTGATTATCCCTTAATTCCTAATAAAAAAAAATCACCCCGATTGCAGTTTCTAGATACAGGATTGCTGAATTATTATTCGGGGATTCAGAAGCAGCTACTAAATCCAAAGGATTTAAATAGTCTCTATCGTGGGAGAATCGCCGAGCATATTGTCGGGCAGGAAATCCTTGCCAAAGAAATCATTTCGTTCAGGAAACCGGTGTTTTGGGTTAGAGAGAATTCGGGAGCCAGTTCTGAAATAGATTTTATTCTACAATACGGGAAATATCCTGTCCCTGTGGAGGTGAAATCCGGCAAAACAGGCAGGTTGCGATCACTACATTACTATATGGAACACTCAAAGCAGACTGTCGCTGTCAGGCTGTATGCTGATAAAATTCTAAAACAGGAAATTGATACTCCCGGGGGCTCTAAATACACCTTATGGAATCTTCCCTATTATTTAGCAGGTAAGATTATGGATTATCTCGAATATTCTGAAATAGAAGATCAAAATACCTAAAAGACTAATTCACTGATTCTAAAACAAAATAATAATCTACCTAATAGATGTTACGGATTATCTGATATTTTTCCAGACGGCAGGAATCCAAAGAGCTGATATAATATTATAAGAATACAATAGACCATGGGGATAAGCAAAAATAAGCTTCCGTCTATTCTGAATAGTATTGTGCCTGATATAAGAATCAGCATATGAATTATAATCTGAATAACAGTGATAGTCGTTTTCATTTTGTGCCTTAAAGTTAGCAGGATTAATATAATCTCTACCTTAATAAGATAAATATCTATCGACCAAAAGGTACAATTTGGGGCTGAAAAGCCTGTTTTTTACATATTTACTTCATCCAGATGGTTTTTTCGGATAATATCCATCATCCGGAGCATGTCTATCTGATATTTTTCAAACAGTCCCAGTTCCTCATGGAGCAGCATCATATTCCGGCCATCTGCCACACCCTGCATGATATATTTGAGTTCGTTATTTGAGAGAAAATGGGATATTCTTTTATATATCTCCATCTGAAGAGAGGGACTCTGGTTTTTTATCCACTGCTGAATTGTCATGGATGTAATATAACCGGTATGCTGTGAGTGTTTCTAGAGCTTTATCAGGAGGAGGTCAGATGATCCCTGAAATTTTCAAGACAGGTATAAAATGCCTGTGTATTGATGCCAGCAGTATGATCTATCACCTTCGTATAGGACTTCTAGGTTCATTGGCTGCGGAGGTGGAACTTATTTCTACTCCCCAGGTTCTTGAAGAGGTCGGCTGGCCTCATCTGCCGGTAAGGGCGGTACAGCTTGAGAATAATGATATTACAAATGATGATTCCCTCCTTCTTCTGGCACAGATCCATAGGGTTCCACTCCTGTCAGAAGATCGAAAGCTTCTGATGAAAGCGGATAAGCTGGGACTGGAATACTTTAATACCTTGATGATGCTAAACTATCTTTTTATGAAAGGCCGTGTTGAGGATGAAGATTATCCGAAGATTTTAGAGTCCTTAAGTGAATATGCACATTATAGTACACAGGTATTAGAATATGGCAGCACTGTTTATGAGGAAATTAAAAAATAGACGGTAGAGGTTCTCCTCTTTTTTTCCTATAAAAATAATACATGATGAATGCCAGATAAACTGATAATATCTTATCTATCAGATTGGTAGGTATTCTTGACCAGAATGATGCAGTAGATAAAGACATTCCTGTATTTACAAGAGCATCAATAATCAGATCTAATTGAACATTCGTATAGCCCTTGAAAACAAAGAAAGCAATAAATGAACCCATCAGGGCGTTAGCAAGAGTCAGCAGAAGAACGGCCAGGGTCAGGTATATACTTTTATCAAAGAGTCTTCTGCGGCTCATGATTCCTATTATCAGTCCAGTGAGCATGTTACAGGCGGCAAAAGGACAGTAATAACCGCTGAAACCGTATATGAACTCCATACCCGCATTTGTCAGGGCACCTACGGTAATTCCGGCAATCGGACCCAATATCATAGCAGAGAGAATTGTAAATATACTGTCCAGGAAAATGGGTGACTTTATTATTGTATTATTAAACCAGCTTAAAGCAAGGTTCAGCAGAATCGAAATTGCTATTATAGAAATTACTATAGAAAATGAATTTTTGTTTTTGACTTTTTCTATTGAATTTTCCATAATGAATATTAACACATTTAATATAAAGATGATAAAAATAATAAAATTTTTAAAACTCAATTCAAATAGTCTACTCGTTATTACCTCCTTACTGGCAATAATTATAATTATTTTTCCTCTCGTTTTAGTAAATAACAGTTTGCTTGAGCAAATTGTTTCTGTTCAAAAATTGACTGTGGATGCCTTTCTCCTGGGTGAAGATGGAAAGGTCGCATTGAATGATCAGTTAATTCTGGATGTCATTGAGGATATTGACTTCTCAATTGAAAGAAAATCATTTGCCATTGTTCAGGGTAAGCTGTGGGAGATTGAACCACTGATCACTCAATACAGGCAATCGGATATTTCTACCCGGGGTGAGACCGTATTTTATCTGCATAAGGCTATAATGGAGCTTTCTTTGCATCTGAGTGAAATTCTAAACCAGAGGCTTAAGATGTTTAGAATGCTGTTTTTTCTAATGAATACAGCTATTTTTCTCCATTTCGCTGTGAGTCTGTTCTCTCTGCTGGCAAACCAGAAACTCCGGGAGAAAGAGAAACGGGACAGGGAATTTCTGGAAACTGCCAATTCATTCAGAATTAAAGAGCGGCATCAGGTTGCCGAAATTCTTCATGATCGTATCCTTCAGGATGTGGCAGTCCTCTATATGAATCCCGATCTCAGCAATAATTCTGATTTAAAGGAATCAATAAACAATATTACCGATAATATGCGTACCGTCATAAACAGTCTTGAACCTCTCCATCTCAAGACAGTGGGTGTGACAGCAGCCTTTCAGGATTTTATTCAGAATTTTCAATCAACGAACTTAAAAATCAGCATAACAGGCAGCATGGATGAGAGCCTGCTTGCTTATGAAAAACAGTATGATCTCTATGTTTCTCTGCAGCAGCTTGTAATGAACGTGAAAGCACATGCAGAGGCCTCAGAGCTTACTATTGATTTTAATCAGGATGAATCCGGTATTAAGGTGACGGTCAGAGATAACGGATATGGTTTTCCTATTCCCCATAATCTGAAGGCTTATGCAGAGCTGGGGCTTTCACTGGGGATTATGGAGAACCGTTTTGAGCATTACGGTGGTAAGATGAATATAGAAAGCATCTCCGGGGCTGGAACAACTGTTCGCTTACAGATGCCGAATAACTAATTGATCACTTAACTTTTCATGCCTTTCTCAAGTACAAATATGTAGCCAATGTGCCTAATCTAGAATTACTATGGTTTTTATATGAATTGTTTGTAGTTTCATGTTCCAGATAAGCGTAAAAAATCCCTTTAAAATTATAATCATAGAATAAGCTCTCGTGCTATAGGCAAGATTCCTATATTTTGAAAAGGAGGCTTTTCTATGAAAAAAAGTTTACTTTTTCTCCTTTTGTCAGCCTCTTTTCTCCTTTTATCATGCCAGACTGAATATGATGACCTGGACGACAGCGATGTAGCGGGACGCAGCAAGATTCACTGGGTAGAGTCCAGTCTCAGGAAGGTGTCAGCTCTATCAAATACATTTATTTCTCTCAGCTATCCCAGATTGGAAGAACTGAATGACGGCAGCCTTCTCCTTGTGTATGAATCTGTCAGTCATAAAAAAGTGATGCTGTCTAAGAGTGTGGACGGTGGTTACAGCTGGTCCGAAGCCACCGTTGTATTCTCAGGGGTCAATCAAATAAATCCTTCGGTTCCCGAAATTATTGAGCTCTCAGAGGGGACCCTGCTTATGGCGGTCAACTACAGGCCCGAAGAACCCTATTCTGTGGGACGTAATTTTTCTATTGCGGTCAAAATCAGCAGGGATAGTGGAGAGAGCTGGGGTGTGAGCAATGTCCTCTATGAAGGGGGACATGAGTTTGAAAACGGTTGCTGGGAACCGAGTTTTCTGGAGTTGCCAGGTGGTGAAATCCAGCTCTATTTTGCAGATGAAGCTCCCTATACCAATTCGGATGAACAGAATATCTCTATATTACGATCTTTTGATAAGGGGCTGAGCTGGAGCCGGGAACCTGAGATTGTCAGCTTCAGAGAGGGCGGTCGGGACGGTATGCCTGTGCCCCTTTTTCTGGAGGATAGAAATCAGATTATTCTGGGTATCGAAGATAAAAATGTAGGAGCATTCAAGCCTTCTATTTTAACTGAGGGCCTGGTCGACAGCTGGCGTCCTCTGGTCGTATCTTATGATTACAGAAGAAGTTATATGCCTCTGGCTACTGAGGTTTCTGACAGTGTCTATATGGGAGCACCCTATCTGCAGAGACTCCCCTCGGGAGAGGTCCTTCTCTCTATGCAGACCAATTATGAGAGGGGAGGGGACTGGGATCTGAGCCATCAGATGGTCCTGGTGGGAGATGCCTCGGGTCAGGACTTTGCACACCCCTCCTATCCCTTTGCTGTCCCTTTAGACAAGAGAGCGTTGTGGAACTCTATTGAAGTTCTCAGTGATGGCAGAATCATTGCCCTTACGTCGACCAATGCCTATTCTGATGACGGTTCTGTTGAGATCTGGATCATTGATGGTTACGCCCAATAGTTTTAAACCCGCAGAAGATTAATATAGGAAATCTGCCTATATCAGTTAAAAAAACTGATTGATAAACTCCTCTCCATAATGAAACAAACGGCAGGTCTTACCACTTTACAGCATTTTACCCTCTCAGCCAAAAAGGGAGTCCCCTACGACTTATACTACCGGGGGTCAAGAATTCTTCCTTCTAAAAATGGAATTGTCATCGACAGGGGTGGAGTGCTGGATCTGGGTACCTACTTCAATCTTTTTTCATGGGATAAGTGGTCTCTATACACCGGTCTTGAATCCCTGAGTCTTATTGTGGATGTCAAGGGAAGCTGTGTTGTTACAATCCATTCTCTGGATGAGAATGCGAAGGTCCTTGAAGAGAGTGTTACAACTATTCTCAGCAGAGGAGAGTTTGAGCTTGAGGTTCCGGAGAGGTTGTTTGCCGGTAAGCTGGCGGTACAAATCGAGGCGAAGAGCCCCTGTATGCTTATCTCCGCAACCTGGTCTTCTGCAAAGCTCCCTTTTAAACACAGCTCCAGGATTGCAGCAGTGTTCTGCACTTTCAACAGAGACGAATACCTCTTTGAAAATCTTAATGTCCTGAAAGATGCAGGAATGGACAATCTTGATGTTCTGATTGTGGATAATGCTTCCAGGATAGAGCAGTCAAAGATTGCCGAACTTGGAGATGGTTTTCATCTGTTTCATAATCCCAATGTGGGAGGAAGCGGAGGTTTTACCAGAGGCATCATGGAGGCCCTGAAAAGCCGTGAGAATTACAGTCATGTCCTTTTAATGGATGATGACATCCGCATCGAGGCAGAAACTGTCAGACGAAGCGGGGTGCTCCTCTCCTGTCTTAAGCCTGAATATGATAATCACTTTCTTTCCGGCGGCATGATGCAGCTTGATAAGCCTCATATGATGTTTGAGTCAACGGCCCGCTGGAATGGGATGAGGGTTAAAAATTATTATAGAGATCTCGATCTCACAGAGTTAGAGAATCTCTGCAGCTCCGATCAGGATATCAAGGCCAATAATAAATATGCCGCCTGGTGGTATTGCGCCATCCCCTTGAAAAAGGATACGGACACTCAGCTCCCTTTCCCCTTTTTCATCTACGGGGACGATATGGACTACAGTCTCAAAAGAGCTTCAGGCTTTATCACAATGAATGGGATCGCCGTATGGCATGAGCCCTTCACCAAGAAGTTCTCTCCTCTGTTCAAGAGTTATTTTTTCTGTAGAAACACCCTGATTCTGAACTCTCTGCATCATAGGAAATTCTCAGTTCTCAATTCTCTGGTTAATGCCTGGTCCCATTTTTATGTGCAGATTTTTGTACACGACTACCGCTCGGCCTCTCTGGCACTGGATGCCTTTGATGATTTTCTGGAAGGGGCTGAGTATATAACAGCCTTGAATGAGCAGGAACTTTTAAAAGATAAGAACATGCCTACGGACTTCAAGAAAAGATCCAGGGATGAGCTTAAGAATACGTATAGAATTCCTGCCAGCTTCAGGCGATGGTACAGCCCCTGGTATTTCCTTCATGGGAAACTGGCGGTGTACAGCCATGATGAAGTACAGGCAGAGATACGCAGCAGAAACTGGAAAGAGATTATCATCCTGACTCTCAGGTTCTGGAAGCTGAACTTATCGGGCCTCTATCGCTATTATCCTGCCAGCAGAAGTTACCGCAATCTGCAGCGGAGCACGACATTCTGGCAGAACCGCCTGGATACGGCCCAGGGACTACAGAGTGTTTAATTCTATAGATGTCATCGTCGCCGGAGCGGGGATAAGCGGTCTGACGGCCGCACGCAAACTGGCGGATGAGGGCAAAAAGGTCCTTGTCATAGAGGCCAAAAGAAAGATCGGCGGCCATTGCCATGATTTCATCAATGATCACGGCATTCTGGTGCAGCCCTTCGGCCCCCATATCTTCCATACCGACAAGCAGAGGGTCTGGGATTTTCTCTCCCGTTTTACCGAGTGGTTTTCCTACCATCATACGGTGGGGGGCTTCATAGACGGACAGCTCATCCCCATTCCCTTTAATCTGAATACTCTCCATGCCCTGTTGCCGGCTTCCCTTTCAAATAAGATAGAGGAGAAGTTATTAAAACAATTTTCCCTGGGAGAGCGGGTTCCCATTCTCAGGCTCAGAGAGTCAGAGGACGAGGACCTGCAGTTCCTGGCCCGTTTTGTGTATGAGAAGATCTTTTTAAACTACACCCTCAAGCAGTGGGGCGGCAAACGCCCGGAGGACCTGGATGACTCTGTATCGGCAAGGGTTCCGGTCGTCATCTCAAGAGATGACCGCTACTTCGATGATCAGTACCAGGGCATCCCCTTAAAGGGTTTTTCTCCTCTATTGGAGAATATGGCGGACCACCCCAATATACATATGCTTTTAAACACAGATGCATCAAAGATGGTCACCCTCAAGGAGGGGAAGACCTGGCTCAACAATAAACTATTTACGGGCCAGTATATCTACACAGGCCCCATAGACGAGCTGTTTCACTCCTGTCATGGAGAATTGCCCTACCGCTCAACACGCATTGTGTTTGAGAGCTTTCCCTTTGAGGGTTCCTTTCAGAAAAAAGGGGTGGTGAACTACCCCAACAACTACGACTTTACCCGTGTTACGGAGTTTAAGCATTTTCAGCGGAATCCGGTTAACAGCTACACAACTGTCTGCCGGGAGTATCCCACGCCCTACATAAAGGGAGTAAACAACCCTTTTTATGTCATAGACAGTGAAGAGAACAGAGCACTCTATCAGAAGTACCAGGACGATGTGAAAGGATATAACAACATTCACACCCTGGGTCGCCTGGGAGAGTACCGTTATTACGATATGGATGATGCCGTACAAGCGGCGTTGTCATTAACAGAAGGGCTCTAAGCCCGGCTATTGTCTGTACTGTTTCGGCGGCAGACGAAGGCTCCCCCATACTAAGATCCAAGGATCTAAAATACAGCCAAACAGGTTCTGTGGGGTAGGGGGAGTTTTACATAAAAACGAATAAGGAAAGATTTTGATCAGTTTAAAACGCTTTTGCCTGGATCTTAAAAAATACAGACACTATATAGCCTTCTCAGTAAAATCCAGTTTAAAGGCGGAATTAAGCAACACCGTTCTTGGCTACCTCTGGTGGCTTTTAGATCCAATGCTTCATATGGTTGTCTATACTTTCCTCGTTCAATTCATATTTCAAAGAGCCACACCGGCGTTTCCTCTGTATGTCTTTTGTGCTCTGTTGCCTTGGAAAGTTGCAACAACCTTAATGTCTAGTAGTACAAATTGTATTCGAGCAAATGCCAGCATCATTAAACAGGTCTACTTACCGAAATTTACGCTGCCTCTTGTATTATTAATGACAAACTCAATAAAACTAATATTCGGATTTCTTCTTTTACTGGGAATGTTGGTACTATATGAAATCCCCTTTACCTGGCATATCATTGAGTTTCTGCCGGCATTTATAGTATTTGCCCTGTTTTATTACTCTCTATCCCTCTTTTTCACACATGTCGGTGTCCTTTTTGAAGATATGACTCATCTTATCAGTTACCTGATTATGTTCTGGTTCTTTTCATCTCCCGGTATTTGGAGCATGGATCAAATTCCAGCCGGATTTGAAAACATTCTCTGGTTTAATCCCAATGTGACATTTTTTGTGAGTTTTAGAAATGCACTGATGTATGGTCAACATCCTCTTTACCAGGAGTTGGGTTATTGGCTTATTGCGAGTCTATTCCTTTTATCTTTAGGAATTCCAATGCTCTATAAATCAGACAAAAACTATAGCAAGGTGATCTAACTATGAGTGAATACAGAGAACCTATTCTAGAAGTTGAAAATTTACGACTTAAATATTCATTCTATAAATCACAGCCATTAAAGGAAGTGATGCTTAAAAGAAACAGAAAAAAGAAGAATGAATTTGAAGCACTTAAAGGTGTTTCATTCAAACTGGAACATGGCACAAACCTGGGTGTTATCGGTTCTAATGGTTCCGGGAAATCGACCCTCTTAAGAGTCCTTGCCAACACTCTTACTCCGGACAGTGGGAAAATTATAAACAGAGCCAAATCAGTTTCACTTCTCAGTCTGGGTGTGGGCTTCAAACCTGAACTTTCTGGCCATGAGAATATTTATCTTTGTGGACTCCTATTAGGACTATCCCAAAAAGAGCTGGATGCAAGGATGGATGAGATCATTAACTTCTCTGAAATCGGAGAGTTTATCTCAAACCCGGTTAGAACATATTCATCAGGAATGAGATCAAAGCTTGCTTTCTCTATAGCAGTCAATGTTGATCCTGACCTCCTCCTAATTGATGAATTATTCAGTGTAGGAGATGAAAGGTTTAGGGAAAAAAGTAAGAAGAAGATGGAAGAGATGATCCTCGATGACCGGACAGTGGTTATGGTCTCACATAACACAACCATGATTAAACAGTACTGTCAGAAGGTTTTGTGGATTGAAGAGGGAATATTAAAAGGTTTCGGTGATCCTAATACTGTTGTAAATAATTATTTAGACTTTATGAATTGAATTTGTTTAATGATTAATTTTCTAAAAAACATAAAAACTAATTTTGAAAGAAGTTATGATTAATTTAAATATTTTATTCCACTAAATGTGGCATATTCTCAATATTAAAATTTAATTCATGAAAGTGTTTTAAGTTGATTTGGATTTAAATTATTAGAATTCAATTTTTAGAGAAATTAGAATATTAATTGAAAAAGATCAATTTATTTAAATAGGAAATATAGGGATTGTAGGATTAATGAAGAAAAAAGAGTATTTAATTGTTGGAGCAGGTTTATTTGGTATCGTTTTAGCAGAACAGTTATCTAAAGCAGGTAATAAAGTAATAATAATAGATAAAAGACCTCATATCGGAGGTAATTGCTTTGATAAATATGATAAAGAAACAAATATTCTATATCACGTGTATGGACCTCATATCTTTCATATTGAAGATGAAAATATCTTAAATTATGTTAAAAAATTTACTAATTTTAATCACTATTTTCATCAAGTATTAACAACATACAAAGATAGAATATATCAAATGCCAATTAATTTAGAAACGATTAACAGTTTTTATGGATTGAATTTAAAACCTTTTGAAGTAGAAGCATTTTTAAAAAAAGAGATTGAAAAAGAACAAATTACAACTCCTAAAAATATGGAAGAGAAGGTTATTTCATTAATTGGGAAACAATTATATGAAGCTTTTTTTAAAGATTACACTTCAAAGCAATGGGGGAAAAATCCAATTGACCTACCTGAAAACATCGTGAGTAGAATTCCTATCAGAAATAATTACTATGAAAGTTACTATAACAAGTCATTTCATGGGATTCCACAAATTAGCTTTTCTTCAATGTTTGAAGAAATGATTAATAATGAAAATATCGAAATTAAATTAAATTGTGAATATTTTGAAAATCGAAAGTCATTCCATCAGGATTCTCATGTAATTTATACTGGCCCAATAGATCGATATTTCAATTATAAATTCGGTAAACTTGAGTATAGAGCTCTGGAGTTCAAAACAGAATACAAAAATGTTGATGATTTTCAGGGGACTAGTGTGATTAACTATCCAGAAAGTCAGTATAAGTATACTCGGATATGTGAACCAAAACATTTTTATAGAGAGAATTGGAATGAGTATGTAAAGAATAAAACTCTTATTATTAAGGAAATACCATTAGAAGATGATGGAACAAATCCCTTTTATCCGATAAATAATGATAAAAATAATAAAATTGCCGAAAAATATCGAAAAGAGGGTGCCAAAACTAATAATGTAAGTTTTGGAGGGAGATTGGGTGAATATAAATACTTTGATATGGAAGATACAATAAAATCTGCACTAACACTATTTTCTGAGTTATAAAAATGAAATTTATAAAAAAAGTAATTTATAAAATTGGAAAAGAATTTATTGGACATTTCGAAAATGTTTTGATGGAATATTTGGAAAATAATATTTCTAAAAAAATTGATATATTCAGTGCGAATTTACTGTCATATAGATCAAATATAATTGAAGATTTGAATATTTTTAAAAATACTAATTCAGTT
>NZ_QQPQ01000052.1 GCF_003346715.1 Oceanispirochaeta sp. M1 | reverse complement strand
TCATAGTACAAGGATATAACTTGCATCAATCCCGCTCTTTTCAACTTCTGCAAAAGTGGGGAATTCCGGTCTGCAACTTTGGGGAATTTGCTTTGCAACTTCGTCCTATTTCAGTATGCAACAAACACGCGTCTCATCTGCAGGCTGACCAGGCGCATCTGGACTGGCTTAATAGTAAGGGAGCATTGCTTGATGCAGAGGAAATAATGGAAGAAGCCTTTTGTATCAGTCCCTTTGACGGAACTGTTCTTGCAATAAATATTCGGGAGTTTGAAAAGCTTATACCCGGAGACGAAACATTTGTTATTGAAGATCAGTCCAGAATGCGGATCACAATCGGCATTCCCGAGGGCGAAATGAGCGGAATCAGTGAGGGTAACCCGGCTGATGTCACATTCTCCTCCTGTCCCGGACGAAGCTGGGAGGGAACACTGCTTAGTTATTCCAGAGAAAGCTCTGATCAGAATCTTACCTATAAAGCAGAAATTGAAGTAGATAATCCCGATGGTGCAATCATGTCCGGAACAACGGCCCGGGTGAAGTTACTGAGAAATATTTATGAAGAGAAGCTAGTTATACCCGTTGAGACTATAAGAATCCTGGGTAATAAAAGTTATGCCATGGCCGTTGAGGACAATACTATTGTCAGTAGAGAAATTACGGCAGGTCCATCAGACAGCAGGAATGTTATAATCCTGTCCGGTCTGAAAGAAGGGGACAGAATTGTGAAAGAGGGTATCCACCTGGTGAATAATGGTTCGTCTGTAAAGGTAATGGATTAATTATATGGGGAGACATAGTGTGTTTGGGCCCTTATTCAAAATCATCAATAGGAGTTATTCATGATTAAGTTTTTGGTTGGAAAACGGATACCCGTTTTCTGTGTGGCTTTGTTGATAATATTCATGGGTTTCAGTGCATATTCTGCTCTTCCCAGGGAGTCGATGCCGGATATTAAAATCCCCTATATCTCAGTTTCCGCATATTATGCCGGTGTGTCCGCCAAGGATATGGAATCTCTGATTACATCGAAGATAGAACAGGAACTCGATGGTATGGACGGTATCAAGATGATCAGTTCCAACAGTAGACAGGGGGCCTGTAACATCACTCTGGAATTCTCTTCCAGTGTGGATGTGAGTGAAGCGTTGAGAAAAACAAGAGAGAAGGTTGATGGTATCATTGGGAGTCTGCCGGCTGATATGAGCGGACCCTATTACCATGAGGCCTCCTCTTCCGACTGGCAGCCCCTTTTGAGTGTCGTATTATCTCATCCCGATGGAATCGCCGTAATCGATGATTCTGCCGAATTGATGCGGGAGGAGTTAAAAAAAATCAAGGGTGTTCTGGATGTTGAGGTTTCCGGCAGCATAGAGCAGGAACTGGCAATTGAGATCGATCCTGCCAAGATGGAGCATTTCAGTTTATCCATGGATGATATCGAAGCTGTAATCAGGAATGAGCATGTTACCATTCCCGGTGGAGTCCTCAATAGCGACACTCTCGATTACTCTCTCTCTGTTACCGGGGAGATCAGAGATCACCATTATTTTGAGGAACTTGTCATCCAGGGGAATCAGAGAAAGGTAAAACTGAAGGAGGTTGCCAATGTTCGTTTACAGACAGCCCCGTCATCATCTTATGCCCGACTTAATGGAAAACCTGCCATTACTCTGACTCTCAAAAAAAGAATCGGAGGCAATACTGTCAGCAGTACGGATGAGGCAAAAGCCCTCGTCCATAGGATGAGCCCCCTCATGCCTGAAGGGACAGATATAACCATTACGAATGATTCTTCCTATGGTATTAAAATAATGATTCTTGATCTGGAGAACAGCATGATTACCAGTATTCTCCTGGTTCTGCTGGTTACCTTCATATTCCTGGGAAAAACCAACTCCATTTTTGTATCCCTGGCAATTCCTTTTTCTATGCTCATCACTTTTGCCATGGTTCAGGTACTTGGTATTACTCTGAACATGTACGTTTTATTCAGCCTTATCCTGGGATTGGGAATGCTGGTTGATAACGGGATCGTGATTGTTGAGAATATATTCCGACATGCAGGAATGGGGAAAAATCGTGTTCAGGCCTCTATCGATGGAACAAAAGAGGTTTCAGGTGCCATAATTGCCTCTACTCTGACAACTTGTCTTGCCTTTTTTCCGATCATTTATATGCCTGGAATCATGGGCGAGATGCTCTCCTTTCTTCCTAAAACGGTGATTATATTACTTCTTGCGTCACTTTTTGTCGGATTGACCCTGACACCTGTTTTCTGTTCCACCTTTCTCAACATATCTGAGAAAACCAGGAGAAAAATAGTGGAGGGAAGTGGCTTTTTTACAACCATCCAGAATCTGTATCATAAGCTGATTCATCTTGTCATAAAGAGATCTTATCTGGTGGCTCTTCTGGCAGTCATCATAACAGCTTCAGGAGTTTTCCTGTTTGTAAGCAATGGAAAGGGCTCCACATTTTTCAGGGAAGAGGATCCATGGTCTGTGCAGATATATGTGGAGGCTCCCATAGGAACCCCCATTGATATTACAGATGGCTATGTAAAACAGATTGAGCAGCTGATTCCCGGCATAAATATGTCTCTTAAAAATTACACTGTTTTCACAGGTAATGGCGGATCACATAAAGCGACTATTAATGTAGAATTTGAAGACTTTGAAGATAGAACGATTTCAGGTGAGAAGTCTGTTCTAGCGGTGAAAGAGGCTCTTAAAAATATAACCGGTGCTAAAATCACGGTAGGAAGCAGTGATGGAGGGATGGGAGGAAGTGATATATCCCTTCTGCTTACGGGAGAGGATTACTCCAGGATCGGTGAAATCAGCGAGTCGATTATCAGTATCCTTTCTCAGTATAAAGAACTGAAGTCCTATGACAGTGATTATGAAGCATCCAAGCCGGAATATGAAGTTGAGATTGACCGTGAAAAAGCTGCCTTTTATGGATTGAGTACGACCCTGATTGCCATGACCATAAGACAATCCATGAACGGAGCTGCTATAGGTAAATTCAGGCAGGGTAAGGATGAGTATGATATTGTAATGCGCTATACAGACGAATCAAGGAATTCTTTAAACAGTCTGAAAAATTTGCAGATAATCGCCAATGGTAAAAGAATCCCCCTCAGTTCTGTAGCAACGATTAAACCCATGACCAGTGTGGCCTCAATAAAAAGGAGAGACCTTGCCAGAGCTGTTTCCATTTCGGCAGGTTTTATCTCGGATGTTCCGAATAAAGCGGAGCTGACCGAAGAGATTCTTGGAAAAATTGATGCCCTGAAAGTTGATCTACCCAAAGGGTATGATATCAGCCCCGGTTCTGACAGTGACATGCAGCAGGAGACTACAAGTTTCCTGGGCAAGGCCTTCATGATTGCCCTGTTTCTGATTTTAATTGTTCTCATTGTCCAATTTAATTCTGTTGCAGATCCCTTCATCTGCCTGATCTCTGCGCTGCTCTCAATCGGCGGTGTCTTCTGGGGATTCTTTATTTTCGGGATGCAGTTTGAGATTCTCATGTGCGGTATTGCCAGTATTTCTTTGCTGGGCATTGCTATTAACAACTGTATTGTTCTTGTGGATTATACCAATCTGCTGATAAAACAGGGATATTCCTGGAGAGATGCTATACCGGAAGCCGGAAAAACCCGTCTGAGACCGGTTGTGTTAACGGCTCTGACAACGGTGCTTGCTTTGATGCCGATGGGTCTTGCTTTCAGTCTGGATTTTAGAACATTTTCCATTCAGACGGATTCTGCTTCTGCTTCAATGTGGATCGCCTTTGCCTGGGCTCTAATTTTCGGGCTCAGCTATTCTACTGTGATGACTCTTATTTTTGTTCCGTCATTACTGGCGATAAAACACTCCGCTCTGGAACGGAGAAGAAACAGAAAAGAGTTAAAAATGATTCTTCCTCTGGTTGAGGAAGAAGAGGATCTGGTTCTCAATATTGAAAAAGAAGTCAACATGTCTTTTTCAGATCCTGAGAAAGTCAGTTAATTCATGAATGGCTATGACTGATTTGGGATATTGTATTCTGAAAACGATGATTATATGTGCGGGGAGAAAGAATCTCATTGAGATGCATTAGACTTAGAGTCACTCATCTTAAATGGGAGTTTATATGATTAAATATGACATCATTCTTATTGGTACCGGGCAGGCTACGGGAACCATCATTCCTTCATTACTGAAGAAAAAATTAAAAATTGCAGTGATAGAATCTGATAAAACAGGGGGGACCTGTGTTAACTGGGGATGCACTCCAACAAAAACCCTGATTGCCAGTGCCAGAGATGCCCATATGGTCAGAAGAGCCTCAGATTTCGGGATTGATGTCCCGTCGTTCTCTGTTGATTTTGAGAAAATAATGGAGAGAGTCAACGGCATCAGGAATCCTGGTAGTGCGGGGTTTGAATCCTGGTTAAAGAGTGTACTGGACTACTATGGTGGCACCGCCTCTTTTATTGATGATCATACTGTTTCAGTGGGAGAAGAGACTCTTTTTGCTGATAAAATAATTATCCATACAGGTACCAGATCCAGGATACCTTCCATTCCCGGCATTGATACGACTCCCTGGCTGGACAACAAGGGCATCCTGGATCTTAAGAACTTGCCGGAGCATTTAATCGTTGTGGGAGCATCCTATATCGGACTTGAGTTCGCCCAGGCTTTTAGAAGATTGGGGAGCAAAGTCAGTATTGTCGGCCGGGGAAATAGAATCGTTCCAAGAGAAGATCCGGATATGAGCCTTGCCGCCCTCGAGATTCTTAGGGAAGAAGGTCTGGAATTCTATCTGAAATCTGAGCTGACTCAGATGAAAAAAACTGATGAGGGAATTCAGCTCTCTTTTACTTCAGACGGGAACGCTATGACCCTGGATGGATCTGATCTACTGTTGGCTGTCGGACGGGTTCCCAACACTGATCTGTTAAACCTTGAATCAACGGGTGTTCGTCTGAATGAGAGGGGATATATCGAAGTAAACGATGCAGGACAAAGCTCTGTTCCCCATATCTATGCTCTGGGAGATGTGAACGGGAAGGGAGCATTTACTCATACTTCAGTTCACGATGGACAGGTTTTTCTGGCTCATATGGAAGGAGAGGGGCGAAGGATCAGTCACAGGGGGAGGCAGAGAAATCTGGAAAGAAAGTTCTTATGGCCACACGGGAGATGCAGTCCATCAGCAGGGCAAAAGAAAAGGATGAAACAAAGGGCTTGATAAAACTACTGGTGGAAGAGGGGAGTAATCTTATTCTCGGCTGTACTATTTTTGGTGTGGGCGGGGATGAAATTATCGGGATGGTGGCTCTGGCTATGCAGGCTGGTCTCCCGTATACCAAGCTTCAGCAGACTGTTCTGCCTCATCCTACTGTCTCGGAGTTGATCCCCTGGATCTTTGCAGATCTGGAGGCCCTTTAAAGGGCTCTAATATCCTGAATCTGATAATAATGATTTACTGCTCTTCCTATACTCAGTTGGAGTCATATGGGTTACCTTTTTAAATACTTCGTTGAATGCAGTCTTTGAGTTAAAACCCGAAGCAAATGCAATATCAAGGATAGTAGTTTTTTTCATGTCTGAATCCATTATCATAAAGCAGGCCCTTTTTATTCTATAACTATTTATAAAAGAATAAAAATTGCTTCCTGTTTTGCAGTTTATAAGTTGAGAAAGCTGATAGGCAGGTATGTTCATGTCATCAGCCAATTGCTTCAGAGTTATTGCATTCTGCAGATAAAGTTCATCTTTTTCCATAAGAAGTACCAGCTTGCTGTAGTTCCTTTCAATAAATAGATCGGACAGTTTTACTTTCTGATTTATTTTATCTTCTTTAAGTTCCCTGATCAGCTCATTATCGAAAATTTCTCTTTGAGACAGAACAAAATATGAAATGAGATAGATAAAAAGGGATTCGATAATAAGACTGAGATTGTCAATTGATTGGGGTATTGCAAAACGGGTACTTAACAGAATTGTTTCACTGATTGAATACAGTCTGAAAATTGTGAGGCATATTAATATAATAGCCAGCCAATTGAGCTTTTTGGAGTTGATGGATGAGAGATATCCCTCAATACTTAATCTGAACTTTCCTGTAGCCACCATCGATGCTCCCAGATAGATAAAGGTTTGAATATCTTCTGTAATGATTATAATACTGTTATTAAAAATTATGACTCCCAGAGGCAGTGACAGCAGTGCCGGTATAAAATGGAGCAGATCTTTTATTCTGAATGAATCAGATTCATTTGTTAAAATCCTTACATAAATATAAATTAATGGGCCGATTATAAATCCGGGAATAATTTCAATCAGATCAAATAAGACGGCCGTTGAATTATGTGCAGATCCGTAAAGGTTCAGGAAATTGAAGCTGACAATTAAAACCAATATAGAAAATATTTTATTGGCAGCTCTGTTTTTTTTCCAGAAAAATAAAACGATAAAGAGAAGTATCCCGTGAATTGCAGAAAAAAGTAAGGCATATGACTCTATAGAATCCATATCGCAATATTCAGGGATAGAGACATAATATTCAAGACTTCAAAGTCAATATATTTTGTACGGATTTATAAATCAGTACGACTTCTTACACCATCTCAAATAGATTAAAGGCTGTAATGTATCCGTTGGAGATCATTAATTAAAATTATCGAGGTTATCAGATGAATCCTAAAACTCACAGCCCTTTGAAGGCTCTACTTTTCCAGTTTTTAATCGTTATCATGTTCAGCTCCTGTACCAATCTTATGATGAAACAATACAGTGATCCCATATATGACAAGAATCTTGAATTGGGGATCACAGCTGTACCTGAAGTGATGGGAAGCCAATATGTGAATGCGTTTGACAGATATACAGAGATTATAGCTCCCAATGGTGGAGCTATTCGTATAGTGGCACAGAATAGAATAACCAATGAGCAGATTGTCAGAGCCCGTAATATCCTGCAGCATTATTTGACAGACGTACCTGGAACTGCTTATGGATCAGACAAGTCGGACGTCGCGAATAAGATGGCTGAAAATTCTGCAGTTCTTGCGTTATTGAATTTCAGAGATGACGGAAGCAATAAGACAAGGGTTCCGGCGCAGTCACTTTTTGAAGAAGAACTCCCGGTAGAAGGGCACCCCTGGTATATGGAAAATCAGTATAATGAGCATCGTGATGCTGCATTTGAAGAGATACTTCACATGGTTCATGACTACGGAATCGGTGTGGATGGCAGGGGCGGGAACCCGGGAGCTCTTCCAGCTTACCAGGCTCTGATCCGCGGAGCGCAGGAACTTGCATTGAGTAATGGTATATGGGCAATGGGAATGAATCCGGATGAAGGCTGGCTCAAGGAGCTGAAAGCAGAAAACAGCCTGACTCAGGAGTATCTGGCTTCTGTTGTTGACTCCTGGTATGGTCTTTGGGGTGCATGGAATGATTCTTCAGTTCCTGAGAGTTCAGAAAGGGGAATGTGGGGATTCTACATTGCCAAGACTCGAGAAGAGGTTGAAACAGAAGATCCTCAGGGTGCCGGTATTTCAAGGATGTTCCTGGCTGATTCTCTAAGCTACAATGCTCGAATTGATTCATCCCTTTCGGGAGTATTCAGTCTCAGGTTTGATGAATCTCTCCCCTATACACATAAATCCAGATATCTGAAGGATATCACTCTGACCGGAGAACTTGATTCATCACTACGGGTTAACAGTTTTGATAATGATCTGACAGGCAATTCTGGAATAAATGCAGTCGTTTTCTCCGGGAAGGAATCTGAATATACAATTACGAAACAGAATGGTCTTACTGTGGTCACAGATTCTATTGCCGGTCGTGATGGAGTGAATACCCTCAGATATTTTGAAATGCTGGAATTCACAGATGGAACTGTCATGTTAAAATAATGCACAATTGTCGGCTTGCTAAAATCTATATATACTTTATCCAGATCTCCAGTTATTATTTTCCACTGAGAGCCTAAGGATTGGTATTATGATTCTTGATTTTGACTATTTACATTCAACCCTCACTCGTGAAAAAGATAGAGAGAAAAATCAGGTTTTAAAAAAGCTCTTCGAAACTCCCGATATCACCCGTAAGAAAATCATCCAGGAACTTTCACTACGGCCAACTACAGTCTCGCGTATTGTTGCCGAATTAATTGAGGATGACATTATTCGGGAGGATCACAATAAAGCAAATATTGGCAGGGGAAGACCGGAACTGTTTCTGACAGTTAACGGCAATCGTTTCTGGACTGTCTCATTTTCAATTATTTCCATGAGTCTCCGGGGAGCTATTATTAATCTAAAGGGAGAAATCCTCAAAGAGACAGTTATTAAGCTGGATATTGATACAAACACAGTTGAGATGCTTGATATTTTCAATGATGTTGTCAAAGATTTTCACAGTCAGATGCCCCTGTCATCTAAATTTATCGGTTTTGGTTTTGCACTTCCCGGCCTTATCGATAAAGATAAGAAAATTTGGCGAATGGTCTCACGATTTCCCAAGCTTAAAAAGATGGACCTCAAGGAATTAGAGGGGGGGAGAGATTCAATCATTATCATTGAAAGGAATATTGATTCTCTTCTGAAAAATAGTCTGTTAAAGCGGCCTGAATCAGCAAAGGGAACAACACTGTTGATTCACTGGGGTTATGGTATCGCCGTCTCATGTGCTATGGAAGGAAGGATACTACAGTCACCAAATGGATTGTTTGGTGAAATTGGACACTGGGATATGAATATTCCTCAATCAGAGGACTGTTCCACTCTTGAGTCAATCGCGGCTTTATCGGGAATGCTTAAGTGTAACGGTTGGAATGAAGGAATTGATGAAGAGGTTATAGTAGGACTAATCAGGGATAACATATTTCCGGAAGAGAACCTGAAAGCCATAAATGATATGATTCTGGGTATAATTAAAAATCTATACCTCACTTTTTTCCCTGATAAAATTTATATTCTCAGTGCTTTTGTGTCTTCAAAGTTGTCTAAACAGCTGGAGTTGAAATTAAAAGAACAACTCCCTGACTTTGTGGAATCCACCCCCTCAATCCAGACACTTGACTATGTAGAAAAAGGTGAGTCTCTGGGAATCGCTAATTCTGTTTTTAATCAGGCCATTGAACATTATCTGACAGCCCGTTGGTGATCTTCTGAGATTTTATTAATAAACATAAAATGTTAATTATGTTTAAAAATTCTATTTAAAATCCAGTAGAGAGTTTATTATATATATACAGGGGAAGCATTTATATTAAATAACACAACATGTTAATAAAATGTTGACAAAACATAGTTTCTCCTTGAGAATGAATGAAAGGAGTTATATATGAAAAAAATATTTATCTTTGCTTTTACATGTCTCATGTCCTTCAGTCTCTTTGCTGCAGGAAGTCAGGAAAATGCTGCTGATGGATCGGAAATAAAACCGATTATTTTAAAAATGGCTGAAAACCAGCCGGAAAATAATCCGGTTACCATTGCCATGCATAAATTTTCAGATCTTGTTAATGAAAAAACAAATGGTGAAGTTCTGGTTGATCTGTATGCCAGTGCCCAGTTGGGACAGGAAACAGAAAATATTGAACAGGTTGTTGCAGGAATTCTTGATCTGGCCCGGGTCAACTCCGTGACATTGGCTCAGGCAGTTCCCGAATTGGGTGTCTTCACTCTGCCCTATATTTTTGCCAATCAGGATGTTAAATATAAGATTCTCGATGGAGAAATAGGGCAGGAAGTTCTTGATATCTTCCCAAAATACGGTATGGTCAGTTTTGGATATCTTGAAGCCGGTTCACGCTCGTTTTACACCGTGAAGAAACCTGTCAAATCTTTTGAAGATATTAAAGGTCAGAAAATCCGTGTACAAAAAGCAAAAATAACCATTGATATGGTCAACCTGGTCGGTGCCGTTGCTACCCCTATGAACTATGGTGAGGTTTATACAGCTCTTCAGACAGGTGTGATTGACGGTGCAGAAAATGATTTTGTAAGTTACTACACATCCGGTCATTACGAAGTGGCTAAACACTACTCAATGGATGGACACCTGAGTCCTCCTGCCATGATTATCATGAGTCAGAAATCCTGGAATAATCTTAATGATGATCAGAAAAAAGCTGTTAAAGAGGCTGCTGATGAGGCAACTGTTTTTGAGCGGAAACTGATGAATGAGATGCAGGATGAGTTTAGAGCAAAAGCTGAAGCTTCGGGTTGTACAGTTTACACCGTGGACACAAAGCCTTTTCAGAATGCCATTGCTCCCATCTATGATGAGTACCCCCAGTATGAAGATATTATTTCCAGAATCAAGAAAGTAAATTAAGAGAGATCGGGGTATCAGAATCATGATACCCCGATTATTAAGGGGCCATTTTTTGGATAATTTTTTTAAAAAAGTAGATAAAATTCTGAACGCATCTGTTGTGGCAATTCTGGCAGTGATGTTAAGTCTTACTGTTCTTCAGGTCATATTGCGCTATGTATTCAATAATCCCACTATCTGGTCTGAAGAGCTCACTCTGTTCTTACTGGTTTGGTTTGGTTTCATTGTCATGGCCATGGGAGTCAGGGCCGATTCTCATATCGCCTTGGAGTACTTCTATGACAGACAGGGGAGAAGGGGCCAAATAATCCTCGATGCTTTTCGGCATTCAATTATCATTGCTCTTTCTCTTCTGATGATCTTTTACGGTGTACAGATGATTAAACTCGGTTGGGCCAATAAGATGCCGGCAACACAAATAAGAAGAGGCTATCTCTACGCTTCATCCCTTATCGGGGGGATTCTGATGGCAACCTTTTCAATCTTGAATCTCCTGAAGCTTTTTCTAGTGAATGAGGAGGGTAAAGATGCCGATTGATACGAATGGTATTCTGCTGCTTTTTGGTGTTCTCGCCATTCTGATGCTTATCCGGGTCCCCATAGCCTTTTCTCTTGTTGTCAGTTCTGTTATTACATCTCTTTATCTGAAGATTCCCCTGCTTTTCATCTTTCAGAAAATGGTTAACGGCCTGGACAGTTTCACTTTCTTAGCAGTGCCTTTTTTTATCCTGGCGGCACAGATAATGATAGAAGGTGGTATCAGTGACAAACTGATGAGCTTTGCCAATGTTCTGGTTGGCAGGATCAGAGGTGGTACAGCCATGGTCAATGTTGTTACAAGTATGTTTTTTGGTGGAATTTCCGGATCATCTGTAGCTGATGTGTCCTCTGTAGGATCTTTTCTTATTCCAGCTATGGAAAATGAGGGATACGATAAGGATTACAGTGTTGCTGTAACGGTTACTTCCTCTGTTCAGGGGGTAATTATTCCTCCGTCCCAGAACATGATTTACTATTCACTGGCGGCTGGTGGATTATCAATTGGAAAACTGTTTCTGGCAGGGTATATTCCAGGTTTGCTGTTGGGCCTCTCTCTTATGCTGACGACCTACATCATTGCACAGCATAGAAAGTACCCCAAGGGGAAAAAATACACTTTCAGAGAAGGAATCGCCATCTGTAAGGATGCATCCCTTGGTCTCCTGACTATAGTGATTATCATTGGTGGAATTATCCTGGGGATCTTTACGGCCACAGAATCGGCAGCAATCGCCTCGGCCTATGCTCTGCTGATTACGTTTCTGGTCTACAAGAATATGTCTATGACGAAATTGTATAGAATTTTCAGCAATTCAGCCAAAATGCTGGCTTTAATTATTGCGATTATCTCTACTTCTTCAGCTTTTGGATTTCTTCTCTCCTATTTGAAAGTACCTATGCTGGTAACCAACTTTTTTCTATCAATTTCAGATAATCCAATAGTAATTATTCTTTCTATCAATCTTCTGCTTTTCTTTTTAGGGATGTTGATGGATATGGGAGTACTGATTCTTCTTCTCACACCCATTCTGCTCCCTGTTGTTACTCAGTTTGGTATAGACCCGATCCATTTTGGAATTATTATGATTTTGAATCTTGGCCTGGGACTATGCACACCACCGGTAGGAACTTCACTGTTTGTAGGTTGTGCCATAGCCAAGCTGAAAATTGAAGACTCTATAAAGGCATTACTGCCCTTTTATCTTACCATGATTATTTTACTTTTTATCGTAACATTCGTACCTCAGCTGTCACTCTGGCTACCGGGATTATCGAATTTATAGAGGATTTATAGACGTGACTTATATTAAAGGAAAATCGATCTTCAGTGGTCGAAATCTGAATATTGAAATTCAAAATGGCAAGATTGCTTCTGTTAATGAGATAGAAGAGGACTGTCTTAACTATCTGTCTCCAGGGTTTTTGGACATACAGATAAATGGATATCAGGGAAAAAATTATTCCGACTCTCTCAGCCTATCACAGATTGAGGAGCTGACTAAAAATATTTCTCTCAGTGGGACAACCAGGCATTTGCCGACAATTATCACAAATTCAGAGGATAACATCCTGGCAAGTATCAAAGCCATTGTTGAAGCCAGGAAGGCTTCCCCTCTCCTGGAATATGCTTTGCCCTTCATTCATATTGAAGGACCTTTTATATCACTGGATGAAGGTGCCAGAGGGGTTCATGATCCCTCTCATATCAGGGGTGCAGATTTTGAAGAGTTTCTTCGCTGGCAGGATGCGGCAGAGGGATTAATCAAAATTGTAACCCTATCTCCTGAAGATGAGGACAGCCTGGATTTTATTCGTAAGATCAGTAACCAGGGAGTTATTGCAGCCATTGGCCATACTAATGCATCAGTTGAGATGATAGAGCAGGCAATTGAGGCAGGAGCCAGACTCTCCACTCATCTTGGTAATGGTTGTCCAGCCTATATTCCCAGACTCCAGAACTTCTTATGGAAACAGTTGAGTGATGGGAGATTGAGTGCCAGTATCATTGCAGATGGATTTCACCTCCCTCCCTATGTTTTAAAAAGCTTTACACAAAGCAAAGGTGCGGACAAGACAATACTTATCAGCGATGCTGCAGCGCTGGCTGGAAGTGAACCAGGGCTTTATAAATGGGGGAACATGGACATCGAAATATTTGAAGATGGCCATATGGGACTCCATAATACAAGCAATTTAGCAGGTGCTTCCTCTCTTCTGAACAGGTGTATTGCACATTTGATGGAGTGCAGTGATCTGACTCTGGAGGAGTGTGTACGATGTGCGACTGTGAATCCCTGGAACCTGCTGAATCTTGATGGTTGGGAATTAGATCCTGAAGTTGGTGATGCAGCGGATATTTGCTCATTCAGATTAATGGATGGGATCTTATCCATACAGAGGACAATCTGTTTAACTACAGAATTATATATAAATGATGAGGGAATTAAATGACAATCTGCATTAATGAAAACAAAGAAACTAATGGAAAAGAAGCTGCCTTGAAGGGTGGATTATTGATTCAGAAGACTCTGAATGAGAAGGGTTCTGCACGTATTATCCTTGCTACAGGTGCCAGTCAGTTTGAGATGATCAGTGAACTTATTAAGGCTGATATTGACTGGTCCAAAGTAGAAGTTTTTCATCTGGATGAATATATCGGAATACCTGAAAGTCATAAAGCCAGTTTCAGAAAGTATCTGAAGGAACGTTTTGAAGCCAAGGTATCGAATCTGAAGGCTTTTCATTATATAAAGGGTGATGCTGAAAATCTTGATGAAGAGCTTAGTAGAATCAATGGCCTCATTTCCAGGGATATTATTGATGTTGCTTTTGTTGGAATCGGAGAAAACGCACATTTGGCATTCAATGATCCCCCTGCGGATTTTGAAACAGAAATTCCTTATCTTGTGGTGAATCTTGATGAAGAATGCCGGAAGCAACAGTTGAATGAAGGCTGGTTCTCCAGCCTGGAAGATGTTCCCCGACAGGCTGTTTCTATGAGTGTCAGACAAATTATGAAAAGCACTTATATTATCAATACAGTTCCGGATAAACGTAAGGCTGCCGCTGTTTCTTGTTCTGTTAATGGTAAGATTAACAAAAAATGTCCAGCTTCCATTCTTCAGATACATGAAAACTGTTACAGTTTCTTTGATCGCGAGTCTGCATCACTGCTTCGATTCGATCAATAATTTTTTAAAATAACCCGGAACGGGATAATTCTTTTATCCCGGTTCCATATACTCAGGACCTGCAATGAATATTGAAATTTTCTCTCATGATGAACCCGGGGTGATTTTCCCTTATGACCGGGATGGTCGTATTCTTGGACTGAAGAACTACGGAGCTGCAAACAATCTGTTAAACATCACAAAAATGGAACGGCATCTACAGACTGAAGAACAGTTTCTTCTTTTTCAGGGTTCCTGCACTATTGTGACATTGAATGATAATAAGAATGCTGAACACTGGGAATTGACTCTGGTGAAGCCCGGGTCAATATATAATATTCCCAAGGGTCTCTGGCACACTACGATTATGAGCCGGGATTGCCGGATGGTTCTTATTGAGAACAGTGGTACCAGTACAGATAACAGTGATTATTTTGCTTTGACAAAAGAGCAGTGTTCAAGAATAAGAGAGCTGTACAAATCAGACTGCTTCAGTAAACACCAGCATTCCGGAAAGACCCTGTAAGGTCTTTCCGGAGAAGTAATCATGCAAAAGTTAAATCTTGGTTAAGCAGAAA
Source organism: Oceanispirochaeta sp. M1 (assembly GCF_003346715.1). Classification (NCBI taxonomy): domain Bacteria; kingdom Pseudomonadati; phylum Spirochaetota; class Spirochaetia; order Spirochaetales; family Spirochaetaceae; genus Oceanispirochaeta; species Oceanispirochaeta sp. M1. Next base: position 14,411 of record NZ_QQPQ01000052.1, on the reverse strand, counting down.
ATCAGGATCTGATTGAGAATTTCTGTCCCACTTTCTTATAAGCTATCTTCACTTTTCTTTTTAAGGCATGCTTGATTATGATGGGTTTAAGGTCGGGAAAATCAACACCCTGTGCATCATGCTTTTTAACAAGTTTAATGGCATCAAAATTACATCTTGTTGTACAGGCACCACATCCAACACATAAGAATTCATCTACAACGGTCACACCGCAACCCAGACATCTATCGGTTTCCTTTTTTATCTGCTCTTCAGATAGAATCCCTCTGGGATCAGTAAAATCACCTTTTAGATTTTCGATATGAGCCACTTTCGGCTTTTGTCTCTGTACCATACCATACTGACTGTAATCTACATTTTCCTTATCCAGAGCTTTATAGTATTTTCGTCTTCGTCCCAGGGTCAGGCTTTGTCCTCTTTGAACAAAGCGGTGGATAGAAGTGGCTCCCTCTTTTCCAAGAGCAATAGCATCAATTGCGAATTTAGGTCCTGTCACAATATCTCCACCGGCAAAGATCTCGGGAATACTGGACTGCAGGGTGAAATCATCAACCTTGATGGTTCCATTTGCATTGGTTTCTACTTTATGGTCCTGCAGCAGTGAACCGTAATCAAACGACTGGCCTACAGAAATCAGGACATAATCTGCTTCTACAATGATTTTATCACTCTCATCGAATGAAGGATTGAATCTTCCATCCTTGCCAAATATTGAAATGCACTTTTTAAACTCGACAGCCTTTACTTTTCCATTTTCTACGATAAAGCGGGAAGGGCCATAACTGTTATTAATGCTAATCTTTTCACTTAATGCCTCTTCCACCTCTTCTTCCAGAGCAGGCATAGTATCCCTGTCTTCCAGGCAGAACATCTGCACCGATTCGCCGCCTGTGCGGACTGCTGTTCTGGCTACATCAATGGCTACATTGCCGCCGCCGATGACAACGACATTCCCGGAGATCTCACTCTTACTGTCCAGTGACTGTTCCTTGAGGAAATCAACGCCTGTATGGATGTTTTCAGCATTCTCGTTTTCAAGACCAAGCATCCTCCCTTTCTGTGCACCGATGGCCAGATAAAAGGCTTTAAATCCCTGTTCTTTCATATCAGATATAGTAATATCAGTTCCCACATCGATGCCTGTTTTGAAATTGACTCCCATGGTTCTCAGCACTTCAATTTCTGCATTGATAACATCTTTTTCAAGTCTGAAGTTGGGGATTCCATAGGTCAGCATTCCACCTAATCTGTCCTGTTTTTCAAATACAGTTACCTTATATCCCTCTTCCGCCAGATAATAGGCACAGCTCAGGCCTGAAGGACCGGCGCCGATCACAGCTATCTTTTTATCAAAGTCATGCTTTATTTCAGGAATATAGCGATGCTCCTCATTAAGATCCTGTTCAGCAATAAATTTCTTGATATCATCTATGGCAATAGGATCATCAAGGCCACCCCTGGTACAGGCACTTTCACAGAGGGCAGGGCATACACGGCCGCAGACGGCTGGAAAGGGGTTTTCCTTCTTGATCAATTTTAAAGCATCCCCATATCTTCCCTGAGAGGCCAGCTTCACATATGCCGGAATACTGATATGGGCAGGACAGTCTGTCTTGCAGGGAGATGTTCCGCTATCCAGGGATTCTTTTCTGTTCTCCCTATAGTCGAAATTCCATTTATCTGCACCCCATTCAGTATTGTCGGGGAACTCGGTTCTCACTGGTATTTCAACTTCTTCTTTTACACAGATTTTCTGACCTAATTTGAGTGCGTTTGTCGGACATACTTCCACACATTCACCGCAGCCTACACAGATATCCTTATCGACCTGAGAGCCGAAGTTACTACGAACCATGTCCGGATTGTTATACATGGAGGCGGCTCTCAGGGCATAACAACTACAGCCGCAGCAGTTACAAATGGCATGGGTATGTCCTTCTCCCTCGGTGTTGGGGATCTGGTGCATTAAACCATCCCGTTCTGCACGTCTCATGATATCCCGGGCTTCTTCCTTGGAGACCTCTCTACCACGCTTTGTTCTGATATAGTACTCCGCTGCATCATCAAGGAGAATGCACATATCCTCCTTGAGGTGACCGCAGCCCTCACCATTCTCTTCACGGGAGGTTCTACAGCTGCAGTCAGTAACGGCTATGAGTCTTGAGTTTTCTACATAGCGGTCTACTTCTTCTGAGGAGGCCGTTCTTGTTTCACCATCTACGGCGGTCTGTATGGGGATGACCCGCATAAGACCCTTGCCAATGGGGAAATTGCCTGCGGCATCGGGATTTTTTAATTTCCCATAATCATCAAAAGCTTTGGAAATCTGAGGGTATTTCCTTGCATTGTCCTTATTGTTTACAACCAGTTCGAATATCCCGGGCACCCATGTTTCATACCAGAATTTATCCACACCATCTTTTACATTGACTGTGGATACACCGGCATCCGCCAGATCCCATAACAGTTTTTTGGTTGTCTCTACATCTTTTTTACACTTCAGAGAAAGCTCTTCAACACTAAGAGGATTTCTGTATTCCAGTTGTAAAGCTACTTCAGCCATCTCTTCGGTGACTATCTTTTCCAATAGTGCAAATCGCGGATCATCATAGCCCAGTTGTTTCCGGCTGCCCATTTTGGTACCGGATACCATATTTACAAATTCCAACAGTTTGATCTGTTCCATTATTATTTCCTTATTTGTTTTTAAATTTTTAATATCCGTATGCTTCAGCGGAGTGTTTTATCTGATAATCCTTGCTCCGTAATTTAAAAAACCAGTAGAACAGGTAGGCTCCATGAAGCACTAAGTTCAGGGCGCCCCAGGAGTATAGAACAGTTTCATTGAACCAGAGGGTTGAATCCATAACCGGAGTAAAGACGTCATAGCAGGATCTTATCAGGAGGTGCATTGCCAGAGTATAGACCCTTGCCTGAAGCCAGAGATCGACTCTTTTATGGTAAAACACCCAGATTTCAGGAACGATGAGGATACAGAGACTGGCAGAAAAAAAGCTTGGACTCTCTGCATATACAAAGGCCGCATTCCAGGTCATGTATAACAGGCACCAGGCAAGGGGGAGATCAGCAATCACTTCGGCAAATGAGTTTTTCCCGTCATTTTTTCCAATTCTCCAGTGCTTTGTGGGGAGGGGAGCTGTTATACATAGAATGAGGCCGCTGATTGCGTTAAAATTATTGCCCAATTCAAAGTCTGTCATTGCCGCTTCCAGAATATTAAGCAGAAGGATCGAATATAGAATCCATAGGGGCCATTTCTTCTTTAATGACATTAAAACATTTTCATGATTTTCATCATTTGAAATCCTGACATAATTAAAAAAGCAGATAGGAATCAGAATACTTATTGTTTTGGCCCATCTGAACCATGAGTGTAAATTTAAAAACCAGATTGGTGCAGTGAACAAAGCCAATATAAAAAACCATTTATAAAAGTTTTGCTTCTCCCTCGTATAATCCAGGAAGAAAAATAGAAATGAAATATACATTGTCATCGATACGACATAGCTAAGTGCCGGTAAGCCCATATGAAACCCCTTTGAAAATTAAGTAATCATAAAATATTTATCGATAAATACAAGGAAAAGTTAGAAAGTATTGTTAGCAAGGATGTCATATAAAGAGCATTATACTGTAATTATATAGCAAGAATGTCATGTGATATCGATAAAAGACTATTTATATTGGTTTTTTGAGAGTACAATAGAGGCAGGATAATTTATGAATGAAAACTGTATAGATCTCTTTAGCAGGTACAATCTGCCCTTTAAAACTTACTTTGCCAAAAAAATAGAACATCTGGATCAGACTCATGATGAAAGTGAACTCATCTGGGTGCTCAAAGGGAACCTCAAAATTATTTGTGATGGAATCCCTTATCAACTGACATCTCAAACACTATTTATGGTTAACGATTTTCAAGTTCATTCTCTTATCTCATCAGAGGATGCAATGATTGTCACTCTTCGTTTTACAAAGGAGCATCTTAAAGAGAATAAATCCTCTTTTGAGGGTATGAGTTTTATAAGCAGAATCTATACTTTTGATGAACTGGTTGATAAGTATAAAGAGATGCCTCAGCTTATTTCTCTTATTGTGGATATGCTGATGGTTCCTAATAATTCATACTTAATCAGATATAAGATAATAGGTTATTACAATATTCTGATGTATGAATTATACACACTTCTACTCAGAGACAAATACCTCGATATTAAACAGAAAAACTGTAAAGAGTGCTTAAATAGATTAAATACAGTAATTGATTATGTGAGTCTTCATTTCAAAGAAAAGATCACTCTGGAGGAAATAGCTCAAGAAGTAGAGATTTCCAGGTTCAGACTTTCTCACTTCATAAAAGAAAATCTGGGGATTTCATTTACAGAATTGTTAAACAGTATGAGATTTGAATATGCATTGAAACAGTTACGGGAAACAGATCAGAATGTCCTGAAAATCTCTGAAAAATCAGGATTCAGTGATGTAAAATACTTAAACAAAATGGTCAAAAAAAGGTTTAATATGACTGCTCTGAAATATAGAAAAATGATCGGACAACAGAACTTAAGTACAAATTCAGAGAAAGTGGATGTAGAACACTTTCTACAGGACTTAAAATTATGTCTGAGTCATATTCAGGACAATTTATCCCAGTCTTTTTCTTAGTAATTTATAGAACGTTTACTTTGTTTTCAATTTCCGTCCCACATAAACAGTCCCTTCCGATGAGCCGCCTGTTATGGGATTTTCAAATTGGATATGGTGAGACCGGGCATCATTGAAGACTTTTTCCAGATGAGTTCTGAAGGATTCCTGAGGGGAACCATCAGCCCACAGGCCAAACACTCCCTCCGGTTTTAAATGCTGCGCAAGCTCGGCAAGTCCCTTTTCTGTATAAAAATGTTTATTTGTCTGACTCAATACATGGCTAGGTGTGTGATCAATATCTAAAAGAATGGCATCATATTTCTTAGAGGGTGTTTCCGCTTCGAAGCTTGAGAATTCATCCCGTGCAAGAGCGAAGAAATCTGCATTGACAATCCGGCAGCGGGAATCATCGGTCAAAGTCTTTCCCATGGGAACCAGATGATCCTTATGCCAGCCGATTACTGCTTCCAGGTATTCAACTATTACCAGTGATTTTACACGTGTATCTTCCAATGCCGCTACTGCTGTGTAACCGAGGCCAAGCCCGCCCACAACAATATCCAGCTCTTTTTTATCTGTTTCACCAAGACCGATAACAGAAAGCTGAGATTCGGATTCATGGAACAGACTGGTCATCAGGAAATGTTCGCCCAGCTTCACTTCATATATATCAGTGTTTCCAAGCTGGAGCATTCGCCTTCGCCGCAGCATGAGGTCTCCAATGGGAGTCTTTTGAAAATCCAGTTCCTCATAGTTCAGGCTCATTATCTCTCCTTCTATACTGAAGACCTTAAGCCCAAAGCATCCATACTATGTAATTTATTTGTATTTTAAACGACCCTGAGTTCAATTTTTTGTGATCTGATATCGGCGGCGATTTCTTCAGAAAGCCCTTTATCTGTTATAATAACATCAAAATGCTTGAGATCGGCAAAATAACGTTTCTGCAATTTATCAAATTTTGATGAATCAACTAAAAGAACTCTGGTGTGAGCCGATTCCAATGCAGTTTTTTTAAGCTCTCTCTCAAAATCTGCGGAGCATGTGGCCCCAAGGCGAAGATTTACCCCACTGGCAGAAATAAAGGCCTTATTAACACGAGTGTTCTTTATCAGCTCAATTCCTTCCCGGCTTTCAAATAGCATTGAGCTGCTGTGATACATTCCGCCGGGAAGCAGCACAGATGTATTTTTTTTATTTATTATAATGTTTAGAATATTCAAACTGAAGCATAGAACTGTCATCTTCAGATTTTCCGGTAAACGTTTTGCAAAGAACTCTGTTGTTGATCCGGCATCAATCAAAATATGATCTTCTGCCTCAATCATGCTTACGGCTTCCTCTGCAATACGTATTTTTGCTTCTTTAAAATCGGTGGAAGCTGTAATAACAGAGTAGGATGTTCCTTCTTCCTTTTCACTTTGAGGATTATACAAAAACATCCCCCGTATCATCTGAATATCAGGATCATCAAGAATATCATCCAGATCTCTTCTGATAGTCATAATTGATACATTGAGAATCTCTGCCAGTTCCCTGATAGTGAGAGAGTTCCTCAATTTAATCAATTCACAAATTTTATTAACACGTTCAAATCGAATACTCATTTTAAATAACCCCATTCAAGTAAAATAAAATAGCATGTTTTTCCTATTAAATCATTTATTAAAATTTAATTTGACAGCCAATAAATGCACTGTTACTATGATAACATACAAATGGTAAATGAGTAACATTTAATGTTGTTATAGTATCATTTCGTGAGAAAATAAATCATAGGAGATCATTAATTGGCACTTATTAATAAGGCTTTAAAACAAGCAATAGTCGATGGAGGCATGAGTCTTTTCAGTCAGGGGCTTACAGTCGGTACATGGGGAAATATAAGTATCCGGGATACAGAAACCGGACTGATCTATATAAAACCCAGTGGAATGCCATATCCTGATATTACAGCAGATGATGTTGTTGTAATGAATGAGAAACTTGAAGTTGTGGAAGGCCACAGAAAACCATCAATTGAATTTAATCTCCATATTGCGATTATGAATAGTCGAAAAGATGTAAACGTTGTTATTCACACCCATCCGATCTATTCAAGTGTTTTTGGGGTACTGATTGAAGATATTCCCGGAATCAGTGAAGACTTTGTTCAGATAGTGGGAGATAAGATCATCAACTGTGATTATGCTCTCCCCGGTACACCGGAACTGGCTGAAAATGTTGTCAAAGGTCTGGGCGATAGAAGCGCGGTGATGATTCCTAATCACGGTACTGTCTGTGTGGGGAATGATTTTGATGCGGCCATGAAAATCATTTTTGTAGTTGAAAAAACAGCGCAAGTTTACATTATGGCAAAGTCTATTGGAACTCCGAAACTCATTTCGGATGCGGATATTCTGGCAATGCAGGATTTTGCCAAGAATCATTACGGCCAGGGTAAGTAGGGTTATTGTTTTCAATACTCAGGTATTGAAAATTTTAGTAAATCAAAACAAAGAGGTTAGGAGGTCGAGGTGAATAATAAACTTGCAAGAGTTATTATTTTTGGTTTGTGCTTTTTTCTGGCAGTACCGGGCTTGTTCGCAGTTGGACAACAGGAAGCAGGTGATGAAAAGCATGAAATCGCAACAGTAGTAAAAATCACGGGAATTCCCTGGTTCAACAGACTGGAAGAAGGCGTCAAAGAGGCAGGTGAGTTACTTTTTGTAAATTCATATCAGATTGGTCCTTCAGATGCAGATCCTGCTCAACAGGTAAAAATGGTAGAAGATCTGGTTAGCAAGGGTGTAGATGCAATCTGTATTACACCGAATGATGCTAAGGCTCTTGAACCTGCATTTGCAAAGGCAAAGGCAAAGGGAATTCCTATAATTACTCACGAGTCTCCAAATCAGATAGGTAAGGATTATGACATTGAGTTAATCGATAATGTCCAATTCGGCCGCCATTTCTGGGACATGATGGTCAATTATATGGGTGATTCCGGTCAGTACGTTATTTTTGTCGGAAGCCTTACTGTTCCACTGCACAATCTATGGGCAGATGAAGGAATTAAGTATGCAGAAGAGAAATATCCCAATCTTGAACTCGTAACAGAAAGAATACCCTGTGGAGAAGATCAGGAACTGTCAAAACAGACAACCCTGGAACTTCTTAAAACCTATCCTGAACTTAAAGGTATTATTGGTTTTGGAAGTCTCGGACCTCCGGGAGCTGCTCAGGCATTGAAAGAGAAGGGAATGGATGGAAAGGTTACTGTTGTGGGAACCGTTCTTCCGGATCATGCCGCAACTTATTTGAAAGAAGGCTCCATGCAGCATGGTATTCTCTGGGATCCTAAGGATGCCGGTTTTGCCATGACCTGGATTGCCAAGCAGATTGTTGACGGTAAGTCCATTACTAACGGAATGGAAATTCCCGGAATCGGTAAAGTTGTTGTTGAGGGTGATGTAATTAAAGTTGATGCTGTTATAGACATTACTAAAGATAATGTAGACAGTTTCGGTTTTTAATACTTAGTATTTAGTTTAACAGTAGAAAAGCCCCTTTGATTTTTTCATGGGGGCTTTTTATTAAAAAAAATTAATTCATGAGGTAGTAATCTATGTCTCAAGCTTTTCTTTCGATGAAGCATATCAGTAAAAGATATACTGGTGTACAGGCTCTGAATAATGTGGATTTTGATATACAGGAAGGTGAAATCCACTGTCTTGCCGGAACAAATGGATCCGGAAAATCTACTTTGATTAAAATAATTTCAGGTGTTGAGAAACCGGATGCAGGTTCGGAAATCTATATAAATGGAATAAAGAGTTCACATCGAAACTCAATTGATTCAATACATCAGGGTATTGAAGTCATCTATCAGGATCTTTCCCTTTTCCCTAATCTGACTGTAGCGGAAAATATAGCTCTCAGTGGAATGATTTCCGGAAAAAGAAAACTCTTAAGCAAGAAAGAATATATCAATATATCCCGAAAGGCGATGGATAGAATCAATATTGATATCCCCTTAAATGCCATGCTGGGAGACTTATCTATTGCCGATCAGCAGCTGGTTGCCATCTGCCGAGCCCTTACGGGGGAGTTGAAACTCCTTATTATGGATGAGCCTACTACTGCCCTGACAAAAAAAGAAGTAGATGCTCTTCTAAAAGTTGTTACTGATATGAAACAAAAAGGGATTGCAATCCTGTTTGTAAGCCATAAATTAAATGAAGTGATGCAGGTAGCAGAAAGTGTTACGGTCCTGAGGGATGGTGTCAAAATCGGCTGTTATCAGGCATCAGAACTTGACAGTAATAAGATTGAATATTACATGACTGGTGAGAATTTTGAATATTCCAGAAATGATGAGATTATATCCAGGACCAATCCTCTTCTTGAAGTAGATTCTATTTCTAAAAAAGATAATTTTAAAGATATAACATTTGAACTTTATCCCGGTGAAATACTTGGTATTACAGGGCTTCTCGGATCCGGTCGTACAGAACTGGCAATGTCTCTCTTTGGTATGAACCCGATCGATGAAGGAACCATTAAAATGAATGGTAGTGAAGTTAATTTTAATTCTATTGAGGACGCCGTTAAACATGGGGTTGCCTATGTTCCGGAAAACAGACTGGTTCAGGGACTTATTATGCAGCAATCTGTGGAGAAAAATACTGTTGTCACTATCATAGATCGATTGCTCAAGGGGATCGGCATTATAGACCAGAGAAAAAAGACTACAACAGTGGATAATCTTGTTGATGAATTCAGCATAAAGGTTCCCTCTATCGATGCTGCCGTTTCCACACTCTCAGGAGGTAATCAGCAGCGGGTTGTTCTTGCAAAATGGATTGCTACTAACCCAAAATTACTTATTTTAGATGGTCCCACTGTGGGGGTCGACATTGCCGCAAAAGGCAGTATTCATGAATCGATCAAGCAGCTGGCTAAAAAGGGGCTGGGAGTTATTATTATTTCGGATGAAGTGCCGGAAGTTTTAAATAGCTGTCATCGTGTTCTTGTTATGAACCGGGGAAGATTTATATCTGAGTTTCAAACAAAAGATACTCAGGAAGACGACATTATAAAATGTATAGAAACAGCGGAATAAGGGTAATTATGTGAAAAAACTATTGAAATATCATGAGACCTATTTATTTATTATTATCGTATTGCTTTCCATAATCATTACTTCCAAAAACGCAAACTTTTTTACTGCCGAAAATATGTTTGATCTGTTGAAAAGTAATTCATTTATAGGAATATTGGCAATCGGAGTGCTTCTGGTGCTCATTTCCGGCGGAATTGACATCTCATTTGCCGCCATAGCAACGGTCAGTGAGTATATTATGGCCGTCACCATCATTAGAATCGGCGGGAATATTTTTACTGCTGTGTCTATCGCTGTATTTATCGGAACAGTGATGGGAATGGTAAACGGACTATTAATATACTATTTCCGGATTCCACCAATCATCACAACTATTGCCACAATGAATATCTACTATGGTTTTCTTATGGTGATAACTGGAGGGAAATGGATCTATTCTCTTCCCGACTGGTTCAGAAGTTTTGCAGAGATTCGTGTCCTGACCTTCCATAACAGTAATGGAAATCCATATGGATTATCCATTATTACCCTGATATGGTTTCTGGTCATTATCAGTGCAGTTCTTATTCTTCGTTATACTATTTTGGGCCGTAGTATTTATGCTCTTGGAGGTGACAGAAAATCGGCGGTTCGAGTCGGATTCAATGTCCTTTTTACAGAGACCTTTGTCTATGCTTTTCTGGGTTTTATGGCTGGACTGGCAGGAGTCGTACAGGCTCTTCTTGTTCAGACAGTTGCTCCCAATTCCATAGTCGGCAAAGAATTGAATGTTATTGCCGCTGTAGTTCTTGGTGGAGCCAGTCTGGAAGGGGGAAAAGGCAGTGTTCTGGGAGCGATTCTTGGTGTTGCTCTCCTGGCCATACTTAAAAACGGAATGACATTGATGGCTGTTCCGGCTATCTGGTATGAATTCCTGGTTGGTGTTGTCATTCTGATCAGCATTGGTTTCAGTTCATATCAAGAAAAGAAAAAGTCCAGAAAAACATCAGTCATTGATGTTAATGAACGGGAGGCCATATGTTCAAAGTAAAAACTAGAATAAATCCTGAGATGAAAGTTCTCAGTATGATTCTTGCAGGATCATTTATTATCATGGCTATATTGAGCCCAAGTCACTTTTTAAGACTGGAGACCTTTCAGGGAATGGCCTTCCAGCTTCCGGAATTAGGTCTGCTCTCTCTCGCCATGATGATCTCCATGTTAACCGGTGGGATCAATCTTTCGATAATTGCCACAGCCAATATCTCCAGTATTACTGCTGCTCTGATCCTGACATCTTATATAAATCCCGAAATAGCATCCTCGGGTGACGGTATGGTTATCCTTCTTGCTATATTGGCCGCACTTACGGTTTCTGTTCTCGTTGGATTATTTAACGGGATACTGATTTCTATAGTGAATATTCCTCCCATCCTGGCCACTTTAGGTACAATGAAACTGCTTCAGGGACTGGCATTTATTATAACCAGAGGTTATGTCATCTCGGGTATGCCCGATTTTGTCCGCTTTATTGGAAACGGGACTGTCATAGGGATACCCATGCCCCTGATTCTCTTTGCAATCTTTGCCTGGCTGATGGCTTTTTATCTGAATCACACAGCAACGGGATTCAATATTTTTCTATTCGGTTCAAATTCTGTAGCGACCTTTTTTTCCGGAGTCAATAATACAAAAGTCATAATTCAGACCTATATGCTCTCCGGATTATATTGCGGAGTAGCAGCTCTTATCATGATGTCGCGGTTTAATTCCGCCAAGGCAGGATATGGCGAATCATACCTGCTGGTTACAATCCTCGCAGCGGTCCTGGGGGGGGTTAAAAGTGAAGGTGGATTTGGAGAGGTCACAGGTCTCATCCTATCCCTGGTTATATTGCAGATTATTTCCAATGGTCTGAATCTTCTTGGTGTCAGTTCATTTCTTACTGTGGCATTCTGGGGACTTATAATGATCGCAGCCATGATTATTCACTTTCTGGCAAGACGAAATTCACAGAATAGAATCAGCCTGGAAAAGAAAAATTAATTATGAGACTGCTGGAGGAAGTATGAGTAAAAATCTGAACATGGTTGCATTTGACTGCGGGAATTCTTCCGTACGTGTTGTAACTGGACTGTATGATGGTGAAAAAATAGAAACACATGTAGTGCATCAAGTTCCCAATGAGGCCATTCTTGTCAACGGTATTTATTACTGGGATATCCTTTATATTTTCCGGGAACTTCAGAAGGGGCTGCAGAAGTCTTTTCATGAATTCGGTCCTATCGAGTCCGTAGGAATCTCTACCTGGGGTATTGATTTTGGACTCCTGGGTGAATCTGGACAGCTCCTGGGGAATCCTCTCTGCTACCGGAATGTCTTCGGCCAATCTATTCTTGATGATATGAACAGCGAAGATAAAAAGAATGTATTTGATGCAACAGGAATCCCGGATCATCCGATGAATTCCTTATATCAGCTCCTGGGTATACGGAAGTATCTTCCTGAGTATTATACCGCGGCCACCCGGTTGCTTCTAATTCCTGATCTCCTGGCTTATTTGTTTACGGGTACACTTTTAGGGGAACCTACAATTGCCAGCACTACCCAAATGATGAATATGGAGAGCTGGGCTTATTCCAATAAAGTTTTCGATCAATTTGATCTGAATCCATCTCTTTTTCCAGATTTGGTTAATCATGGAGATACTTATGGGAATTTAAAACAGGAGCTGGCCGACAGTTTGAAAATTAATAGCTGTCCCTTTATAAGCATTCCTTCACATGATACAGCTTCGGCTGTTGTCTCGGTACCAGCCGATGATGATCAATTTCTGTTTATTTCTTCTGGAACCTGGTCTTTGATTGGAACTGAACTATCAAAACCCATAATCAATGAGCATGTATATGCTGATGGATTTGCAAATGAAGGAGGAGCCCTGGGGACAATCACTTTCCTGAAGAACTCTGCAGGGATGCATATTCTGCAAAACATAAAGAGAGGTCTTGAAAAATCAGGAAGAAAATATACCTGGGATGAGCTTGTTGATATGGCAGAAAGCTGCGGAGGGGAAATACCGGTATTTAATCCTAACGACCCGGTATTCTTTAATCCGAAAGATATGTCTACAGCTATCAGGGACTACACGAAACAAAACATGTCTGATTCTGAAGTTCTTGCCTCAGCCTATATTTCACTTAGCTGCAGTTATAAATACGGCATCGATCAGATTGAGAAGTTGACTGGAGTTGATTATCAGAAAGTGCATATAATCGGAGGAGGCTGCCGAAATAATAATCTCAATCAGTTAACATCAGATCTTACGAAAAAAGAGGTTATTGCAGGACCTGAGGAAGCAACCTCACTGGGAAATCTTGGAATTCAACTTATGAAAAATCAACCAGCTCTGGACCTTCTTCAAATCCGTCAGATTCTTAAAAGATCCATTCCTCAAAAGAAATTTTCCAGTTCAGGAAGGGAAGAACAGAAAGTCGAAATAGACAAGTATTACCAACGGTATTGTCAACTTAAGGACATCAAGTAAATGGACCGTAAAATCGGAATATATTATGCCTATTGGGCGGATTCCTGGGATGTAGACTTCTTCCCCTATATTAAAAAAGTAAAGATCCTTGGATTTGATCAGCTTGAGATTCAAGCTGCTGCCGTAGCTGATCTTGATATAGAAAAACGTCGGGATCTGAAACGTGAGGCTGATGAACAGGATATCACTCTTTCCTATGGTATCGGGCTGACAGCCGATAATGATGTCTCATCTCTTCATGAGGAAACACGTATAAAGGGTGTCGAATTCATGAAAAGAGTGATTAAAGCAGTGTCATCGATAGATGGAAAAATGATCAGCGGAACAGTCCATAGCTATTGGCCGGCAGTTCCCCCTCAGGGTTTAACGGATAAACAAGCTGTATGGGATCAGAGCATCAAAAGTATGAAAGAGCTTGTAAAAGTTGCTGAAGATCATGATGTCATATTGAATGTGGAAGTTATTAATAGGTTTGAGCAGTTTTTGCTGAACACCAGTGAAGAAGCTGTCAAATATGTGGAGCAGGTTGGTAGTCCATACTGCCGAATCCTGTTGGATACTTTTCATATGAATATTGAAGAGGATTCCATTGAAGACGCAATAAAACGCTGCGGGCCATACCTTTCGGCTCTTCATATAGGAGAAACAAATCGTAAACCCCCGGGATGCGGAAGAATGCCATGGCTGGAAATAAAAAAGGCATTGGATGATATCCAATTTACCGGTTCCCTTGTTATGGAACCCTTTGTTCTGCCGGGAGGGCAGGTTGGTCGGGATATTGCCCTTTGGAGGGAGCTGATGCCCGGAGCTGATCTGGATGAGGAAGCTGCAAAGGCTGTCAGATTTGTGAGAGACACACTTTGTTAATGTAGTGATCAGTAATAGATAGATTAAAATAAATTCAATAAATAAGGTAAAAATATGATTTATAGAAAAGAAAGAGAAGCTGTCGCTTCTACAATGCGCCGACTATATCGTCAGGGACTAACGTAACCGCTAATAAAGCCCCATCTACCAGTAACTGAGATTTCTATGCATTTTCTATTCTAAAGGAGTGGAAAATGAAAAGAAGAACATCAGAAGATTGGGATCACATAATCCGGGACTATAAAGAGT
>NZ_QQPQ01000051.1 GCF_003346715.1 Oceanispirochaeta sp. M1 | reverse complement strand
CTGTCCAAACGTTGTAGTATGATGACTCATAGCCGATTTCCTTTTGTTGTATTGTTTTAGTCGACTTAAGAATAAACGGAGATCGGCTTTTATAAAACCCCTTTCAAATTATCTTGGACAGCTGTGATGGAGCCTATGATATTTATTTCAGTTCAAACGTTTCTCTGGAGACAAGCCCATTCTTTCAGGATCATATTAAAACTCTTGAATCTGAGCTTACACCAAATAATCGTGAAATTTGGGGGCTTCCATTTTATTCCAATCAATCAAATAACTTTCTCCTACCCTATTACCGTAAAATATATTTCGGGAAAAGCGGAAAAAAGCTGGGATTTCTGGAATCCTTTATTCCTGTGAAATTATTTAATAGTTCAATTGAAAATACACTATTTTCAGATAATGGATCACTGTATATCATTAACAAAGAAGGAATCATCATAGTTCATGACGATGAGAGTAGAATATTAAAGTCTATGGAACCCTCAAAACTTGATTTTCTTAAAAAAAATCTGAATAAAGCATCTTTATTTGATGATTCAATACTATGTCATACGAAGACTATCCCGGAAAAAAACTGGATTATTGTCAACGAAGTTCCCAAAGCTGTCTTACTTGTTCCTGCCAAAGAAATGAAATTCAATTTTTTAATTATCGGGATTATAGCACTCGTTTGCACCGTCTTTCTCTCATTCAGATTATCAACATCAATCATGAAACCCATTATTGAAATGGAGCATTCAATATCCACTATGGATAATTTAGTATCCAGAAAGTATGTACCGATTCATGCTTTAGATGAAATTGGCAAATTAGGGAAACAATATAATCATATGATTGACCGTATTGCTGAGGCGGCTGAATTCGAACGAAAAAGGGATGTTCAAATAAAACAGTATGAGCTTGCTTTGCTTCAGTCCCAGATTAAACCTCATTTTCTAAATAATATCCTTGAAAATGTATGTGGGTTAATCGAATTGGGAAGAATCGATGATTCACTCTCACTAATCCAGGATACAGCCGATTTTTACCGCTCTATACTTTCCACTGATAATCTCTTAATCAGCTTGGAACAGGAATTAAAAATTGTATCATTGTATATAAAAATTCAAAATGTACGATGCAACAATAGAATCAGATTGGAGATTGATGTCCCGGAACAGTATTATGAAAAGCAAATTGTGAAACTCACCCTTCAACCATTGACCGAGAATGCCATTCAACATGGCATGGATTTATTTGGGAAACCCCTTAACATCAGGATTGATTGCATAGAAAATGAGCAGGGATTGATATTAAGAGTACATGATTCGGGTTTAGGTATGAGCCGGGAAATTCTTGATGATATACTTAAAACAGAACGAAAAACGAGTGCCGGGGAACCAATACACATCGGTGTATATGCTACAGACCAGAGACTTAAACTGCATTTTGGAATTCAACATGGCTTAAAATATTCCTCAGAAATGGGATCAGGAACAACTGCTGAGATTCATTTACCCTGGGAGATAAAAATTTAATGGAATTCACTGAGAAAAATAAAGTTCTTATTGTGGATGATGAATACATCATCAGGGAACGCCTCGAGTTAAATGTAAAGAAAGCCGGTTTTGATGTTGTCGGCCAGGCGGAAACAGGGCTTCAAGCCTATGAACTATACAAGAAGACAAAACCGGATATCATTATATCTGATATTTTTATGCCAGTTATGAATGGTGCGGAGTTACTTGAAAAAATACGAGTAAATGATTCTCGTGTGAAATTCATTTTCCTCACAGGATACAGTGAATTTGACTATGCCATGTCTGCTTTGAAAAACAATGCCAGTGATTATCTTCTGAAACCCCTTGATACAACGAAATTGATTGAAGTTCTTAATAAACTCATGGATGAAATAGAAGAAGAAAAAGAGATGGAGTCTCTTAAAAGAGAAAATGAAATGATTAAAGACGGCAGCTTTATCGACCATTTTTTTTCAAACAACGATATTCATCCTGAGATGAGTATGGAATTAGCGTCCCTCCTTCAATATCCAGAGGGCATCAGGATGCTGATGATCTATAAAAAAGGGAGCTGGATTGGAATTGACGAAGATGTGTATCAAATTGAGAATGATATAAAACTCGTATTTTTCAAAATTTATAGAAAGGGTATTACAGATCTCTGTACTACAGACTGTTATGCGGCTATGGGGGCTCCCTGTCACTCAGAAAAAGAGCTGCGTGAATCGTTTCACTTTCTTCGCAGGATTCTGCTTCATAGATTTTTTTCCCCGAATAAACATTTTTATATTGGTGAAGATTATTTAAAGGTGGATAAGGACAAAATACAGGCAATTGATCAGCAGAACAGAAATTTGCTTCAGAAGAATAAAATCTCTGAAATTATTGAACTCATTGAAATAGAACTGACTGAGCTAAAATCACCTGCCAACCTCGAGTATTATCTATATATGATGAAGGGACTTTTACTCCGTAAATCTGATCATATATCGGGAGTCATGTTGAGTGATCATTCCCCGATATGGATTCTGGAACAGTTCTCCACACTATCTGAATTCGCCAGCTGGTTAAAAGCATTGATTCAAAAAACATATTCAGTAAACAATGAGAGAGCAGAGCTGGATTTATCCACCAGGATTAAGCAGTATCTGGAGGAGAACTATGGTTCTTCCATAAACCTCAATTCAATAGCAGTCAATGTATTTGCCCACCCGAACTATATCAGTACCAAATTTAAAGAAGATGTGGGGATATCAGTAACTGAGTATCTCTGTTCTTTACGCCTCGAAAGAGCCCGGGAACTTTTAAATACAACAAATCTTTCATGTAAAAAAGTCTCTCAGATAGTCGGGTTTCAGGATCAGTTTTATTTTGGAAAGTGCTTTAAGAGAAAATTCGACTTGTCTCCCACTGCGTTCCAGAAAGCTACCCTACAATCAAATGAAAACACAGTTAATAATAAACCTGAGAATTCTTAGTATAAGAGCTTATATATTTCCATGTCTTTCTGAAAATTTGATTGCTATACTGATGGCATGAAATACAAGGAGATATATTTTATGAAAAAGCTATGTTTAATTGTTTTGGGGCTATCACTCATTTCTACCATGATTTTTGCAAATGGTAGTCAGGAATCCACCGATGCAAAACCAGCTAAGGATGTGGAGATCACGGTTCTTGCAACCTGGGCAGGTGATACACCCTCAGTTGTTGTAACAAGAGATGCAGTACTGGGATTTTCTGAATTAGAAAATGGTATTACAGTTAATGCCGATTTCGTATATGAAGAAAAATCGTATTATGACAAACTCAGAACCCGGATTGCAACTGGTGAATTTCCTGATATATTTGAAGATTATGGTGGTGCACGGGACAAAGATTATGTTGAAAGTGGATTGCTCGTAGATCTTCAGCCCTATTTAGATGCTGACCCTGAATGGCGCGATTCATTCGTAAATGTTCTGGGAGACTGGCAGTATGATGGCTTTCCTGGACAATTTGGAGTTCCTACAGATATGTACTGTGTAGGTATATATTATAATACTGCTATTTTTGAAGAGCTTAATTTAGAAATACCTGAGTCTATGGATGAGTTTACTGCTGTTTGTGACAAACTTATAACAGCTGGTTATGATCCAATGTCTCTGGGTGAGAAAGATCCCTATCGTGCCGGTCATTTCCTGAACAATCTAGTCATGAAATCAATCGGAGCACAGGGTGTTATGGATCTAGGTTCCAGAAAAATCGCCTATGATGGTCCTGAAATGATGAGACTGTATCAACTGATTTATGATTTTAATGAGAAGGGATATTTTGGACCTAATACCATCAATAAAGATGCAGGAATGGCCAGAGCCGATTTCCATAATAAAGTATCAGCAATGCATTTTGACGGAACATGGGCAATATCTCCCATTGATGAAAGCAAGATTTCCGCAGATGTAGGATTTTTTCCCTTCCCCTATTTAGAAAAAGAATTTTACGGTCATTGGCAGGGTGGAAACAATGGTGGTGTCTCTGTAGTTAATACCCAAGATCAGGACAAAATTGATGCCGCTGTAGAACTCGTCAAGATGTTGACTTCACCAAAACTGATGGCAGAAAAGCAGGCCGCAGCTAAGGGTGGTGTTTATCCAGTAATGTTTGAGGGTGATTCATCAGTTGTATCTCCCCTCGCTACTATCGTATCAGAAAAGATGACTATGTCAGAAGTATTTAAAACAGACATTCAAAATTATGATGTAAATACTAAAATGCTTGATGCCGTACGAAATGCTCTCCAGGGTCTCTTTGTAGGAGGAACTCCCGAAGAGTGTGCTGCAGATATTATGCGTGTTGTTAACGCTGAATAGTCTGACATTCTAAATCTAAAATATAACAAAAAGAATTCTATAGCCGGGATGTATCTGCATCCCGGTTATCTTAAAGGGTCGCTCATGGTAGTAGGAAGCAGCAAACAAAAATGGTGGGATATCATCTTCATCATTCCTGGTCTTTTTCTGTTTATTTCATTTATAATAATCCCACTTCTTCAATCAGTTCATCAGTCCTTCTTTTCCTGGAATGGTATTGCTATCAGCAAAATGAAATTTGTTGGAATCAAGAATTACCAGTTGATTTTTTCAGATCCGAACCTATGGCACTCCTTAGTAAATGTTCTCTGGTTTATGGCTGGTGGTTTTATCGTTTTAATGCCCATATCTTTTCTATTGGCAATGATTATCAATAAGAAATATAGATTGAAAAAGATTTTCAAAACAACCTATTTTATGCCGGTTGTTCTACCCCTGACGGCCGTCGGACTCATGTGGGTCTATCTGTTGTTTCCTGATATCGGTCTGGTCCCAATAATCATGAAATGGTTTCATCTCCCTGAAATTA
Organism: Oceanispirochaeta sp. M1; assembly: GCF_003346715.1. Classification (NCBI taxonomy): domain Bacteria; kingdom Pseudomonadati; phylum Spirochaetota; class Spirochaetia; order Spirochaetales; family Spirochaetaceae; genus Oceanispirochaeta; species Oceanispirochaeta sp. M1. The sequence continues at coordinate 24,543 of NZ_QQPQ01000051.1, read as the reverse complement.
ATTTTCTGGGAGACCCGGATTGGGCAATCATCTCCGTTGTACTGGTAAATGAATGGACTTTTGCGGGGCTGAATATGCTTATATTTTCTGCCGGAATTGTAGCAATTCCAGGGGAACTATTTGAATCTGCAAAAATTGATGGGGCAAGTGAATGGCATCAAACCAGGTACATAACTCTTCCTATGATGAAAGAGTATTTCAAAATCTTCTCAATTCTGTGTATTACAGGATGTATTAAACATTTTAATCTCGTTTTTATTATGACTGGAGGAGGTCCGAACCGGGCTTCTGAAATGCCTGCTACCATGCTGTATAACGAGGCATTCGTATATAGGAATTTTGGAGTAGGCAACGCAATTGGTGTATTTCTCCTGGTCGCCGGAGTTTTTTTAAGTTTCACTACTAATAAATTGTTTTCAAGAGGTGATGACTGATGATGGGAAAAGCCAAACAAATCCGACAGGGCATTGGCTACTGGGTACTGGGTACATTCGCTATTCTGTGGGCGATTATAACCCTCTACCCTTTTATAGTTACGATATTTTCATCCCTTAAAACCAATGATGAAATACTTGGATCAATGCTCAAATTTCCTTCAAATCCAGTATGGCATAATTATTATGTAGCCATATACGGAGCCAATATACTTCAAACGATTATGAACTCAATACTCCTGGCTTCATTTTCTACAGCCGGTGTTTTACTTTTTGCGAGTATGCTGGCTTATGTAGTCTCTCGAAAAAAGCATAAATATAATAAAGCAGTTTTAGGATTTTTCCTGACAGGAATAGTTCTTCCCATCTATGCGACTCTCGTTCCATTGATGAAGATGGTATCAAAAATAGACCTCCTCAAACCAAACACATTTTATACTCTGATTTTTATTTATATTGCTATATGTCTTCCTGAAGGTTTATTTATTATAGCCGGGTACATGAAAGGGATCAGCAGAGAGCTGGATGAAGCGGCAATTATAGATGGCTGTAATACCCCTCAACTTTTTTTTAAAATACTGCTTCCCATATCTAAACCAGCCCTGGCTACCGCGGGCATTATTGCATTTCTGGCTTGTTACAATGAAATGATATTTGCATTGCTCTTCATTACAGAGAAGAGTAAATACACGGTCTCCATTGGATTATTATATTTTGTTGGGAAAAAGACAGTAGATATGGGTCCCTTGTTTGCTGCCATTATTCTGACCACCCTGCCAATGTTAATTTTCTATATGCTTTTCCAGGAAAAGATTCAATCTGGAATTGTTGCCGGTGCAGTTAAAGGATAACAAGTTCTAAGGATAAACTAATGAAAAACATACTCTTACGACAAATTCACCTGGATTTTCATACCAGCGAATCAATTCCGGATATTGGAATAAATTTTAATGCTGAAAAGTTTGCCGAAACCCTCAAAGAAGCACATGTCAATTCCATTACATGTTTTTCACGGGGACATCATGGATGGCTCTACTATCCATCAAATAAATTCCCGGAAAAGATTCACCCTCATTTAAAATGTGCTGATTTACTGGGAGAACAGATCAAAGCCTGTCACAAAAAAGGAATTAAAGTTCCTGTGTATCTGCCTATTCAATGGGATCATCTGGTCGCCACTGAGCATCCCGAATGGCTTGTTATGGATGAAAAGGGACGGCTGGTCGGCACAGGACCTTATGAAGCCGGATTCTACCGGCAGCTCTGCCTGAATACTCCTTATAGAGATTTCTTAATTGAGCAGGCTCTCGAAGTATTGGAGATGTATCCTGCCGACGGGATCTTTCTGGATATTATCAATGTTAAGGAGTGTTCCTGCGCCTATTGTAAGGCAGGAATGGTAATAGATGGACTGAATCCACAGGAAAAATCAGACCGGAATAAATATATGCTTTCTGTCATAAAAGAATTCACAGAAGTTGTGAGTTCCGCATTAAGAACTGTAAGACCTGATATAAAGATTTACTATAACCATGCCCATGTCAGAACATCCCACAGAGACATAATCGGTGGATTTACCCATCTGGAACTTGAATCCCTTCCTTCTGGAGGGTGGGGATATATGGATTTCCCAATCACTGCCCGCTATGCACGGACATTGAATGTTCCAGTTCTCGGTATGACAGGTAAATTTCATACATCATGGGGAGATTTCCATTCTCTGCGAAATCAGGGAGCCCTGGAATATGAATGCTTCCGATCCCTGGCCCTGGATGCCGGGTGCAGTATCGGTGACCAGCTTCATCCCTTTGGGGAGTTGGATCCCGCAGCCTATAAAACTATCGGAAATGTTTATGAGAGTGTCGAAAAAAAGGAACCCTGGTGTTTTGGTGCAGAACCGGTTGTAGAGATGGCTGTAGTTTCACCCGATGGATTCTGGGGAGACAGCTCAGGGTATTTCTCGGCTGAAATTGAGGGAGTCTGCCGTTTACTTACGGAGTCGGGGCAGCAGTTTAATGTAATAGACCAGACCGAGGATCTTTCTAAATATGCATTGGTCATACTTCCAGATCTTGTGGAGATGAGCAATGAATTTGCTATAGGATTAAAAGACTATCTTGAACAGGGAGGAAAGGTCATTTCATCCTTCAAATCACTTCATAATACCGAAATTGACTGGGGATTTTCACCCACAGGTCCATCGCCCTACTCTCCTGATTTCATTGTTCCTGATGGTAAACTGCATCAGGGATTAGAGAATGTGGAATATGTCATGTATGAGAAGGGAGAATGTATTGAACTTACATCCGGGGAAGTCCTGGAGCATGTACATGAACCATTTTTTAATCGTTCCTGGGAGCACTTCTGTTCACATCAACATGCTCCCAGTACTTTTGCTGGAGGATATCCCGCAGTCGTCCAGAAGGGCGGCCACATCCATTTTATTCATCCGGTCTTTCATACCTATGCCCAAAAACATCCCAAGTGGTATAAAACCCTGGTGCAAAATGCAATTCATAGGCTGATAAACAGTCAGATGATCTCACATAACGGTCCCTCCTGGATTTTAATGACCATAAATAGGCAGTCTGAACAAAAGCGTTTTATTCTTCATGCTTTGGGATATGTATCAGAACGGAGTGCACGGGAATTTGATATTATTGAAGATACAGTAGCTCTTCATAATCTGGAAGTTACATTCTCATTAGATGTTAAGATTCAGAAAGTAAGAGTTGTCCCGGAAGGCCCTGAACTGACAGTCACTGAAAAGAATGGAAAGCAAATAATAATCATACCAGAGGTCAATGGACATTGTATGGTAGAACTAAATTATCAGGTGTAAAATATGAATGAAACTATTAAATTTGAATCGATACATGACTTTAAAAAGACTTTTAATGATTCTGAAAAGCATTCGATTCTCCTGAATTCTGTTGTAAAAAATGGGATTCAGGATTGCTGCTCTTCCAGAGAATGCGAAGTTGAAAACTCTTTTAATTTTTCAATTTCTATAAATGCTGGTGAAATTACAAATCAGAAAAAATCTGGTAGATGCTGGATGTTTGCAGCCTTAAATATCATGCGTCTTGAAATCATGAAAAAACTGAATATCAAGAATATGGAACTGTCCCAATCCTATCCCCTTTTTTGGGATAAATTAGAGAAATCAAATTATTTTCTGGAAAATATAATCAGCACAATGACTGAGGACATAGATAGTAGAGTTCTCAGTTTCCTTCTAAAGGACCCTCTTGCCGACGGTGGCCAGTGGGATATGTTCTCCAACATTATCAGAAAGTATGGCGTCGTTCCAAAAGAGGCAATGCCGGAAAGTAAATCATCTTCTGAAACAGAACAGATGAATAAACTGCTGACGACCAAACTCAGAGGATTTGCCTGTGAACTAAGAAAAGAATCTGCAAGCGGGAAATCAATTAACGACTTACGTTGCCAAAAAGAGAAAATGCTGAATATCATATACAGGATACTCTGTATATCCCTGGGTGAACCACCTCGGGTTTTTAGCTATGAAACAAGGGATGAAGAAGATAAGTTCATCAGAATATCCAATATTGAACCCAAAGAATTCTATGAGCAATATATCGGCCTGGATCTGGATCAGTATGTCAGCATCATCAATGCTCCCACTGCTGATAAACCATATAACCAGACCTTCACAGTCCAATATCTAGGTAATGTCAAAGATGGAAATCCAGTTCTTTATCTAAACCTGCCTTCAGATGAACTTAAAAAATTAGCTCTCAAACAATTAAAACAGGGGGAATGTGTCTGGTTTGGTGCAGATGTGGATAAGTATTCCAATAGAGAGTTGGGGATACTGGCTATGAATGCATACAATTATGCAGAACTCTTTTCGACTGATTTCCCCATGAGCAAAGGGGAACGGCTTGATTACGGTGAGAGTCTGATGACTCATGCGATGGTCTTTACCGGGGTTAATATAGATGAGAATGGGAATCCCGATCGCTGGCAGGTAGAAAACAGCTGGGGAAAAGATCGCGGCAATGAAGGTTTTTTTGTTATGAGTGACGATTGGTTTGATCAATTTACATATCAGGTTGTGATACACAAAAAATACCTGTCAGATGAACAGTTAAAGATGCTTAAAACCGAAGCGATCATTTTGAGCCCCTGGGATCCAATAGGAAGTCTGGCCAGGTAATATGCAGTGATAGGAGAAAAGTCAAACATGAAAGATACTGACTATTATATGAGCGAACTCATGGAGTTCATTGCGATTCCTTCCATTTCTGCTGATCCAGCCTGCCGTAAATATCTGGTTGAAGCATCTTCCTGGTTGGAAAAGCGTCTTGCCGGGATGGGTGCACAAAATGTGTGTTCCCATGATTATTGTGGAATTCCCATGGTAACGGGTGATCTGTTCTGCGGAAATCCGGAAGCACCGACTCTACTCCTTTACGGTCATTATGATGTCCAACCCTCGGGACCCGAAGATTTATGGGAGTCCCCTCCCTTCCGGCCGGAACGGCGTGGTGAAAACCTCTATGGCCGGGGGGCTACAGATATGAAGGGTCAAATTCTGGCTCTCTTTGCGGCTCTGGACAACTGCCTAGAAAACCACAAATCATCCTGGAATTACCGCTTCCTTTTCGAAGGAGCCGAAGAATCGGATGGCAGTCTTCTTGATGGATTCATCCAGGAGAATACCGCAATATTGGAATGTGATCTTGTTCTCAATGTCGATGCAGGGATGGTGGGAGCAGATTTTCCTTCTATCGTTTACGGCTGCCGGGGGATTACAGGAGGAAAACTGATTATTTCCGGCCCGGCCCATGATCTGCATTGTGGAGAATTCGGAGGTGTGGTTCTGAATCCTGTCCATGCCCTTTGTAAGGTGATCGCAGGTCTCCATGACGAATCTGGCAGAGTGACTCTACCCGGATTTTACGAAGACCTTAATATCATTGGTGAAGAAGAGCGGACTCTTTTAGCAAAACTTCCAATGAATGAAGATTTTTTCAGGAGAGAGACCGGTGTTAAACACCTTTGGGGTGAGCTGGGTTTTACACCATTGGAGCGAAGTGTTATACGACCCATATTAGAGGTTGTAGATCTGCAGGTTTCAGGGATGTCCAGCTCAATTTCACCCGAGGCTTCTGCCCTTCTCTACTTTCGTCTGGTTCCAGATCAACTTCCCGCTAAGATAAAAACACTATTGGAAAAACATCTGGATGCCACAGTTCCCGACGCTGTAAACTGGCGCCTTGAGAGTTGGATCGGGTGTAAAGGTACTGTTTGTGATCCTTTTTCCCCGGCAGCACAGGGACTGAAAGAGGCGTTAAAAAGCGTATGGCAAACAGAACCCCTGTTAACCCGTAGTGGTGGATCTCTCCCTATGGCAGAGTACCTGCAACAAAGGTTGAATGTAGAGGTTCTACTGACAGGATTCCAACTCCCTGAAGATAATATGCATGGTCCCAATGAGAAGCTGCATATTCCGACCTGGGAGAAAGGATGCCTGGCTTTACAACTCTTCTTTCAAACTCCAATAATTATCTAGGTTTGGCAGGAGATAAAAGATTATATCCAGATGAGACTTTTAAAATACTAGAAAATCAGAAGCAGTCAGACTTAAATATGGTATCCAGAATCTTGCCGTGACGATCCTCTACAACAGCGATTTTCTGAGATGTTAATTTAGGATATTGAGGAACTCCCGTTATCTCATATATCCTATTCATCAGGCTTTTAATGGGAACTGAATGAAGTCCCTGATTTTCAAGAATTTCCATAAGATCTTTATTCTTTGGATTCACTGAAAAACCACGCTCTGTTACAATAAGATCAATATATTTCCCTTCTGTACAGACCGTATGAACCTTCTCTCTTATACTTGGTATTCTAGCCCTGAAAGAGGGAAGAACTACCATGGTGATTTTTGATCCCTCTCCAGTATCAGGAGCTCCCCCTAAAGCGCCAATGAATCTGCCATCACTGCCTGTAAGGGAATTTACATTGAAATTACAATCAACTTCTGTAGCAGAAAGGATCATGATATCCAGTTGATGAGCAATACAATCTTTGTAATCCGGATTGGCATAGCGGGAAGCAGACATCTCAATATGCTGATTATCCTGTCCCAGCGAAAAGGAAGCCTCATCATCAAAACTCTGTACATCATAGAGAGTCTGAAATAATCCCTCCTGCAGCAGTTTGACAAGAGATGCTGTTACACCCCCGGAAGCAAATCCTCCCTGTATATGATTTTCTCTCATATACTGAGCCACCAGAGATGACAACTTCAGGCTGATACCTCCGCTTCCCGCCTGGAAATTAAATCCCTCTTTTATCATTCCACCAGCTATAAGAACCTCAAGAGCCTTAAGAGCTATCAGAGATTCAAGGGGCTTAACAGTTGTCCGCAGAGATCCACCTGTGATCTCCTTTCGAACTCCTATCTGAGGAATTAGCACCATCTGATCAACTTGCTCTGACGGGATGCTTATCTGCTTCAATCCCTCTTCGAGAATAGTATCAGTAAGAAGAATAACCTGTTCCGCCCATCGGGCATCCACAAGACCATATCCAAGAGATCCGAATCGGTTTGGTCCCTGAGTACCATTTCCATTACCCGATCTGTCAGCTGCTGAAACTGCCAAAAAAGCCAAATTTACAGGACTTTCTCCACTGCTTATGGATCTGGCCCTCCCGCCATGACTTCTAAAAATCACAGGGATTCCCAAATCTCCTTTCTCCAAAAAAGTAGATAATGGAGGTTTTAATCCAGTTGTTTCAAGCTGCGCTATTGTCCCCATCTTTATCCCTGTGAGAACAGCTTCACAGGCAGGGCCCAATAATGAAGAAGCACTGAGGGTAAGATTTTTATAATTCATTTTGCTCAGAATAGGCAGAATAAGAGTTACAATTCTGTCTCCCATACGAAGATGGTGATGAAAGCTGATGCGGTCTCCTTCTTTCAATCCTGAATTTTGAATAGCCTGTTCCAGTTTCACCCATTCTTTCACTGAGTGTTCTCCTGTAAACGGCTGATGATTCTTCGGGCTCTTTTGATTACTGGAGTATCCACCATCGTTCCTTTTAAACTGAATGCTCCTGTGTTTTCCGGTTGATCCAGAGACTTCAGGACATTCCTGGCCCATTCAATTTCTTCTTTATCAGGCATGAAGATACGGTTAACAATATCAATCTGATCAGGATGGATAAGTGATTTACCTGTGAATCCCAAAGATCTGGCTATTTTTGCATCTTCAGTTAGTCCATCCTGGTCCTTGAAGGCTGCCCAGATGGAATCATAGGACTCAATTCCTACAGCTGCTGCGCTGCTGGCAATACGACTGCGGGGATAGCGCAGGAGATCCTGATGTCTTTGAGATCCCATGGAAGCACAGAAATCCTCAGCACCAAAGCATAGAGCCTTGGCATGTTTCGCCTCACAGGAAAGGTTATATGATTCTTCCACTCCCCGGGGGGTTTCCAATATCATATGATATCCGAGATCCCCTTCCTGAAGCCGGAACTCTTTTTCCTTATGATTTAAAATATCTTCTAACGTATGGATTTGAGAGATTGATTCCATCTTGGGGATTCTGAAGAGCCTTACACCCGAATCAATGAGTAGATTAAGATCTTCCTCCCACCAGAGGCTCTCCATATCATTAATTCTGACAGCCAGTGCTACTGAATTGAAATCATAATCCATGACAGCCTGTGAGACCAGAAAACGAGCCTCTTCTTTCTTCTCAGCAGCCACAGAATCTTCCAAGTCTAAAACAAGTCCATCAGCGCCATAAAGAGCTGCATTAAGCATCATTCCCGGTGAATTTCCAGGCACATACAGCCATGAGATCATGATGATTCCTCCGTTCTCTGCAAGGCCGATACAGCTGCTTTCAGGCGGGCTTTCAGAACAAAATCCAGAGCCTGATTATCCTCTACAGATATAAGGAGATGATCCTCTTTCAGCTTATTCACTGTGTCTTTAATTATCAGTTTCTGGCTTTCAGAATATAAGTTTTTCAGAGTCGATTTCAGTTCGATTTTCAAGTCTCCCTTTATTCTCTGAACTGTCACTAAAACATCAGATTTTCCAGTAGAACCAGCACTAGTCTCCAAATCAGAACTCCTCTGCACTCAGACTGATGAAATGAGTTCTTCCTGCCTTCCATTTTGCAAGACCCGCCATTCCATAGGGCTGAGGATCAGAATCAGTGAAATCAATGATTCGCTCTCCAGAAATAAATCCCTGGATTCTGCATTTTCCCTTGTATGATTCTACTGTAACTTCCAATTCATATTTATTACCCAGGGACCAGGTGAAATCTGCTTGTTCAAGAATCTGATTTTTACCATTTCTTTTAATCAATGATACTTTATCGGCTTCATGCAAACCGAAAAAATAGCCGTATTCAGCACCCCTGCAGCGAAAGGCCAGAAGGTGACTGAATCCCTGATCCGGTATCAGTACAGCTTTAACCCTGCTGTCTGTGGTGTAATAGGCTCCTGAATAGAGCTGAAAATCATTTTGTGTAATGACATGAAGGGCATTATCTTCCAACTCCCAGGCACCACCTACGGCAGAACATCTTGAGAGACCGTCGAATTCTTTATATTCATCTTTGTAATCAATCTGGAACTGTCGTTTCCCTGTAATTGAAAAATCAGTGATCATAAGCTTACCCAGAAACTTAGGGGCTTCTACAGAGTTGATCAGGATTCCTACTTCAGCAATGGCAAAGGGGCATTTGGGAAGAGTCCACTGGAGAGAGAACTCCTGGTCTCCCTGCAGGAAGATTTCACTATCCTGCTGAATTTCTCCACTGACAGCATCTTTGACATAGGGTGCCAAAGTAATTCTGCTTCCACTCATGGTTTCCAGAAAGCCCTTTATTCTTAAAGTCTGTCCCTCAGTTGCCAGAGGAGTAAAACTCGGTCTGTAGCGTTCATCATCAAAATCACTGCGACGATAATAGGGTTTATAATAGATTGATGAACTGTCTCCTCGGACCAGACGATCCAGTAGAATTGTTACAGCACCACTTCGATGCATTTCTTCTCCGGGAGCGATGGGAGAGAGATAGGCCGATGAAGTTCTCAGACCACAGCTGGAGCCCGGAAGAGAGAAGTCAAGAATGATATCATCACTGAAACAACCTCTTCTTATTGAATCAGGAACAGTCCTTCCCATTTTTTCAAGTCCCAATACAGCCAGTTCCCGGCTTGCAGTGGGTAGATCAATATTATTCAGGGCTCCGGAAATTGAGCTGGCAGCATGCCAGTCATTAATAGGCCTGCGGTAATGATCAGGAATTCCCTCAGTACCCTTGAGAACTCCCAGGATGGCGCCTACATTACCAGCATTACAGTCTGTGTCCCAGCCACTCATTGTGGCAATTTCTACAGTCCTTGCAAAATCGGCTTGACCGTAATAGAGAGAGAGGGCACACACACCGGCATTAGGAATAATATGACAGACACCACCATAACGGTCATATCCGAAATTCTTTTCCAGGAATAATCTGGCACTACGCCAGTCATCTGGAGCTTCTGTATAAAAATCCCTTACAGCCTTCACGACGCGGGCATATTCACAGTCCTCAGGAATTTCCTTCAATGCCGTCTCGATAATGGTTTCTATTGTTCCTCCCAGAAAAGCCTGAGAGATACAGGAAGCAATGAAAACACCACCGTATATACCATTACGATCATGACCGACACTGGCAGCGATAGCAGTACAACGAGCAGCTTCTTTCACATCTCCAGGATGAATCCATCCCCATGAGTCTATAAAGATCTGCCCTCCTATCTGTTCAGCAATGGTTTCACCATTAACTGCAATACTGCCTGATTCAGGGGCCTGTATCCCTGACTTCAGATTCAGATAGGCCGTATGCTCCGTACTTCTGCCGTAACCGCCCCACCAATAAAATCCGATTCCTTCCCGAGTATAATTCAACCAGGATTTTCCTACTTTCTGTGGAGTAAGGGGACCCGGTTCATCAATGAGAGATCGTATAAAAAACAGAGGGCCATTAACATCATCATCTGCAGCAAAATTCTTATAATCTTTTATATAACCCCGAATTTCACCATAGCATTGTTCAATTCGTTCGTAGGTCCATATTGTTGGTTCAACTGGAGCACCAAGACGGACACCAATACATTTTCCAAGTAATCCTGCATAGACTTTATGTAAATATTCTTCTGTTTCAATCATTCTCTTTCCTTCAGAGCCAGGGACTGGCCTGATAAAACCCGGTGAAGAGTTAAACCCTCACCGGGATTATTCAATTTATTGTTTTAAATTATCTAATTACTTTACTTCATGACTTCATTGGCATAGTCAGTTACTTTGGTTCCACCTAAATCATACCACTGGCTGACAAACTCATCGAATTTATCAATGCTGTATTCTCCACTGATTATTTTGTAGCTGTACTCTTTGTACAGATTTTCCAGAGCATCCCAGGTGGGAGAAAGTTCTTCAGGAATTGGAAAGTCGGGATCACCCACTGAATATTTCTGGATGAATTCCCAGCCTTTCAGACCATTCTCTCCCAGAAGGGGAGTAGGAGCATCCCAAGCCATGACTTCATGAAAATGAGGCCACCAGTTTTCTTTTTCTTCAGTAAATTCAACTTTACCGTCAACTACATTATAATGAGTCCCCTCAACACCATAACGATCCAGAGTCTGTCCTTCGTCAGTAGCGAGAAATTCAAGTAGTTCAAAAACAACATCTGGATTTTTGCTTGTTGTGCTAATGCCCCAGCCTCTTGTCTCTTTAGCAGAGGATACAGAATATCCCTGACCGATCCCTTTGGCAGGAGGAAGTGCAACAACTCCGACTCCCTGGTTTTCCATTAGTTTATCATTGTAAATATCAAGTACGATTCCAGCTGTTCCATAAACCATAGCTACTTGATTCGTATACAGTTTATCTTCCATGGAATCCCACTTAGTGGTTACATATTCTGGATCAAGGATTCCCTCTGCGTACATTTTCTGATAGTAGGCCAGTTTGTTTCTGGAACCTTCAGAAACCTTATTATAGACATAAGCTCCATTTTCCCTGACCCATGTAGCATTCAGTCCGAATGCATGATTAAAGGTAAAATCCATACGTCCTGTGTTTCCGGTATCTGTCATAACAAAGGCTTCGGGATGATTGTTTTTAATTGATCTGAACAATTCAGTATAATCATCTACAGTGACTGGAATTTCACCTCCGGCTTCATTAAACCAATCTTCTCGGATTACAGCAGTTCTAGCCCGAGGAGGTGCCAGCCAGAGTAGATATGGATAATTGGCTAATCTATCTTTATTGAAATCCATCAAAACATCCTGCATGACTTCAGAGGACTTAATATATGGTCCCAGATCTACAAGAAGTCCCTGGTTGGCAATAACTTCATCTCCACCCTGAAAGTAAATCAGGTCTGGAATATTACCAGCTAAGAGCATGAGATTTAATTTCTCACCATAGGCACCCTCTGGTACTGGAACGAGTTCCAGGGCAATTTTCTGACCTGTATAAGCTTCAAATCCTGCTTCAATGTTCCTTAGATGTGCAATGTTCGCCGGATCAGTATCCGGAAAATCCTTGGCTACAATTTTGATGGAAACAACTCCATCCTGAACAGGAGCTTCTTCCTGCGCCCCCCCGGCAAAGAGTGCCGATGTCAAAGTGAGAAGGGTCAGTAGTGCTAAAACCTTTTTTTTCATACAATTCCTCCAAAAAATAATATCTACGCCTTTCCAATATGGGTAAGGCCGCATTCGATCTATGATAAAAAGGATAAAAATCCTTCAATCAACTTTATTATTCCTTTACCGCTCCGGCTGTTCTGCCTTTTACAAAGTATTTGAGAACAAAGGGATAGAACATGAGAATCGGTAAAATCGCGATGATAATCAGAGCTGCCTTGATTGCTTTGAAATCAATATTGGCTGCACCTGATCCCTTTAAAAAATTGGTGGCTCCGATAAAGGCAGCTTTTTCCATTGAAACTATCAGTTCCCTCAGAACGACCTGAAGAGGCCATTTAACCTGGCTTGTCAGATAGATCATGGATCTGAAGTATTCATTCCAGTGAAAGACACCATAAAACAGGGCGATTGTGGCAATTCCGGATAGAGAGATAGGGAGTACAATCTTAAAAAGAATTTTAAATTCACTGTATCCATCCACCCTGGCAGCTTCAAACAGGGACTTAGGCACGGAAGAAAAAAATCGCATCAGAATTATCAGGTAATAGGGATTCACTGCCTTATACAGGATTACAGACCAATAGCTGTCCAGCAGATGCAGATTTTTCATTAGAAAATAATCCGGTATGAGTCCGCCCTCAAAGATCATAGTTATGATTATCAAGGTCATAAAAACATTCCGACCCAGCAGATCCTTTTTAATCAGAACATAAGCCCCCATACTTGTAAGTACAAGATTGACCATTAATCCGACAGAAGTAATCAGCAGGCTGTTGAGAACACCGAGGTAAACCTTGGGAATAGCCAGAACTGATCTATAGGTACTGAGGGTGATACCCCTGGGGATGATTGAAGTTCCATCCGCCTGGGCAATATATTCAGGGCCTGTTAAGGATATAACCAATTGATTGTAAATAGGGTAAATCATGACAATAGCAAGCAGAGCCAATGATATGACAATAAAAATATAAGCCGGGCTCATTCTGGATTTTTTCTTTACCATACCCCCTCCCCGGAGATTTTCCTGCTTATTTTGTCAGTTCCCAGAATAAGAATGATACCTATTACACCCTTAAACAGGCCTGCAGCAGTACCTAGAGAAAAATTCCCCTTGGTCAGGCCGACCCGGTATACATATGTATCAATAATATCCACATGATTTATGACCGCATCATTCATCATATTGAAAACCTGATCAAAACCGGCATTCATGAAAAAACCAAGATTAAGAATGAACATAGTGATAATCGTCGGAGCTATGCTTGGAAGTGTAATTTTCATAGCCTGCTGAAACTTACTGGCCCCATCAACTGTAGCGGCATCGTATAAGCCCTGGGAGATACTGTTTATAGCCGCAATATAAAGAATGGAATCCCATCCGATACTCCGCCAGGCTTCACTAAACACAAAGACCCATCGAATGTGTCTTGTTGATGTCATAAAGGAGACAGGGTCTCCACCGAATAAAGTGATTATCTGATTGATTACTCCGTCAGGTGATGCAAGGAGAGATATAAATATCCCGGAAATTACGACCCAGGATAGAAAATGAGGAATATAAATAACAGACTGTAATGCATTTCGATATATTGATCCTCTCAGTTCATTAAAGGAAAATGCTAGAAATATTGGCAGAGGAAATATCAGTATGATCTTCATGGTACTGATGGTTACAGTATTCATGAACACTCTGAAAAAGACAGGAGATGAGAACAGCATCTTGAAATGCTTCAATCCTACCCATTCATTGGCACCAATATATCGCATATCCTGAAATGCAATCCTCGCCCCCCACATTGGTATGTAATGCCAGATAAAGAAGAAGAGTAAAACCGGCAGAAGCATGATATAGAGCTGTCTGTCCCTCTTCAATCTTCGTTTGGTTTCACTTCTCATCTAGATTTACTCTCCCCTGATTTCATACTGAGGGCAGCATCAATCAATTTTTCAGTCAGATCTACAAGGTTCTCTTCTGCAGCAAATCTGAGACAAACTCCAGCTGGCTGTTTTACTTGCTCTATCCATTCTTTGGGAATAACATCCAGCCCCTGAGAGGCACCACAGAGAGCAAGGGTCAGGGCACAGATTGTATCCGCATCCCTGCCGAAGTTTGCTGAGAGGAGAAAACCCTTCCTGAACTCACCTTTACACATTTTGAAGAGAGCAAAAACCTGAGGAATTGCTTCAGGAGAGACCGAATGACGGGGAGCCCAGAGTCTTGTGTGAAGGGCCTCATACTGGTCAAAAGGGTCATCAAATTCATCGAGAATCCCCATTGCCTCATCCATTTTTCTTCCAAGCCAGCTATCTTCCGGGATAAAACGGCGTCCTTGTTCAATAACCTCATCTACATCGGCTCCGGATAATGCGGAAGCAACGGCCGCAGCTATAGCCTGTGCAGCCCAGATACCGTCTCTATCATGACTGACACAGGCATCAATTGCCGCTAAACGGGCAGCCTCATCCGGGTCTCCAAGAGAATAGACTGAAAAGGGAACAGCACGCATTGCGGCACCATCATCAATATTGAGGGTATTATCCTGGCCTGATAAAGGCGGTTCCATACCCTGAGAGAGGTTCCAAAGTGCACCGTAAAGAGGTGTCCCACCTCTCGCTCTTGCTCCACCATCGCTCAGAACAAGTCGGCGCCATGTTTCTGCAACACCCTGGGAAGTGAAATTTTCTTTATGATCCAAAAGAGCTCTGGCAGATAACACAGAGAATTCTGTATCATCCGTACTTTTTCCTTCAGGAAGCAGCTGTGTCACTATGCCGTATTTCTGCCTTACATCATTGTCTCTTCCCAAGTCTCCCGAAGCATCACCGATTCCAAGTGATACCATGGCTGCAATAGATCTATTTTTATAATCTTGATTCATATCAATCTCCCTAGTCCTGAAAACGTTACCGGTAACGTTTTCAGTTTTTTATTCAAAAAAAAATTAAATCATCTTCTAACTAATCTTCCCACAGGATTCTCTGATAAGAATATCTGCTGAAAAAACTCTTTCTTTTCCTAAAGTAGCTGAATTCTCTATCTCTTCTATGAGTAGATCAATTCCAGCTTCTCCCAATTTGTCTTTATGGGTATCCATGGTCGTCAATTTGGGTCTGACAAAATTACCAATGGGAATATTATCATGACCGATTATTGAAATGTCATCGGGTATCTGCATCCCCTTGGAATAAATAGCTTCATAAGCCCCTACTGCCATCATATCGTGGGAGACAAATACGGCTGTAACAGACTCTTCAAGCTCTAAAAGTTGTTTCATACACTCCTGACCCGAAGCAGCAGTATTCACACCGTTAATTACCAACTGTTCATTATACAGAATACCTGCATCTTCCAGTGCCTGCCTGTAGCCTGTTAATCGTTCAAGCCCTGATTGCGTCTCTATACCCGGGGTTATATGTCCAATTTTCTTATGACCTAAATCCAATAGATATCTGGTTGCCTTATATCCGGACTCTTGATTATTTAAGGCTATGGTGGATATGGCTGAGCGTGGAGTCTTCCGATAAACCTGCACAATTGGAAAGTTTTCTTTCTTTAACTTTTCAAGTTCATCTGTATTAGCTTCACCAAAATTAAGAATAATTCCATCGACCTGACGACTCTGCAAAAGCCGAAGGGCTTCCTTCTCTACTTTACTATCATGGGCAGTATCAAAAATCATAACAGAATAACCATGGGTTTTTGCTCTGGCAACGACGGCTCTTGCCAATTGGGGAAAGTTTGGATTTGTAATATCACTGGCAATAAAGCCGATAACATTGGATCGCTGTAAAACTAGACCCCTTGCAACACTGTTAGGACTGTATCCCAGTTTCTCAATTGCCAGAGTGACCCGTTCATGGGTCTCAGATTTAACATCAGGTTTCTGATTCATAACTCTGGAGACTGTCGATACAGAGACTCCTGCATGTCTGGCAATATCTTTAATTGTCACATTAGCCAAAGGAACTCCTCAATTTACCTTGAACATTACTGAAAACGTTACCGGTAACGTTTTCAGTATAAGATGAACTTTCAATATCTGGCAATAGGAAATTTAATAAATTCAAAGCGGATAGCTGAAGGCTATTTACCTTCACCCCCCCCCACAGCGAATGCAAAGCTTACTATACATATCAGGATTAAAGAGTTGTCTGTCCATTTTTGACTTATATTTACATACTGCCATGACTGATCTATCTTATTCCTTATGAAAGCACTTAATTTTATATTTACACTACTCTTAGTCAGTCAGTCTTTTTTATGGGGAAACGGTTCCCGGGAAACATCTGATTCGATTATAAAAGAAAAAAGAGAGAATCCAATAACAATTCAGGACTCACTTGGAAGAACAGTCGTCCTGCCGGAAATTCCTCAAAGAATTATTCAAACCGGCTCCTCCGCCTTTCTTATAAATGATGCCATCTATTTGTTTCCTGAAGCAAGTGAACGTGTAGTAGCCATGTCAGACAGTAATCAGAAAAGAGGATATTTTCTTCCAATTCTTGACCCTGAATATGATAAAAAGATCATACTCCCCCGTACGATTAATATTGAAGAGATAATGGCAGCATCACCGGATTTGCTTATAGTGAAGGATTTTCTATTCAGTAAATATGATAAGGAATTCAAGAAGGTCGGGATTCCGGTCATCTATCTGAACCTGGAATCACCCGAAGCCTGGGAGGCGGATCTTGCCATTCTTGGACAAATATTCGGCAATCAGAAAAGAGCAGAAGAATTACAAAGACTCTTTACCGAATACACAATGAACGTTCTCCGTCCTCTTGAAAATATTGATCAGGAAAATAAGAAGAGGAACCTCATCCTCTATTACTCCGAGAAAGACGGAACCGGAGCATTTCAGGTCCCCCCTTTGACATATATCCAGACCAGAATGCTGAAAATGTCTGGCTCAGAGCCCGTATGGTCTGAAGCAGATCTGGGAACAAAGTGGACAAAGGTAGGATTTGAACAGATAGCAGCCTGGGATCCTGATCAGATCTTTTTAATATCTTATAGGAGTCCTATCTCAGAGGTCCTGAAGATCATAGATGAGAGCCCTTACTGGCAGGAATTGCGTGCCTATAAAGAAAAGGAGATTCACCCTTTCCCTATGGATTTTCATAGCTGGGATCAACCGGACCCACGATGGCTGATAGGTCTGCAATGGATGGCCTATATCTCACATCAAGAGTATTATTCAGACTTGGATATGGATAAAGTTGCAGAAAGATTCTTTGCCGATTTCTATAACATCTCTGAGGAGGATTACCGCAGCAAGATTTATCCTTTCATAGAAGGGATAAAATAGAATTGTGGAGAAAAAAAATCCTGTCTGGATAAAAAATCTTTTACTTATTTTTTTATTGACAGCTCTGTTTGTCGGTTCACTACTGCTGGGACGTTATCCAGAACCGGGTTTTATAAATATCCATAATATTCGTACAGATCCCATAGCCTGGAATATCATTCTGAACCTACGACTTCCACGTATTATAACAGCTGTGATTCTGGGAAGTACACTTGCATTGACAGGACTGGTATTTCAGACAATTCTTGGCAATCCCCTTGTTGAAGCGGGCTTTTTAGGAATCTCCCAGGGGGCGGCCTTCGGAGCTGCACTGATGATAATCCTTAATATAAAGATCCCCATAGCCATCACACTTTCGGCAGCCCTATTCTCTTTGACCGCCCTGGGACTTACATGGTTCCTGGCCAGGGCGATCCGTTTCGGTGGCTGGATTATCCGATTGATCCTTGCCGGAATTATCATCTCGGCCATGTTCTCTTCGGGTCTTGGGATTTTGAAATATCTTGCAGATCCGAGAAGCCAGCTTCAGGAAATAACATTTTGGATGATGGGGGGACTGTCCGGGATAGGATGGACTGAACTGAAATACCTGATTCCCTTTACCGTACCATCCCTTTTCCTGATTTTCATACTGAGGTGGCGGCTGAATCTTCTCTCAATGGGGGATAGAACAGCCCATTCACTTGGAATATCTCCGGTTCTGGAGAAGAATTTTTTCCTGTTGATTGCAGTACTTGCGACTGCATCAGTGGTCTCATATTGCGGAATCATTGGTTGGATCGGACTGATAATCCCCCATATTGCCAGGAGAATATCCGGCAGCGATACATCGAAGTCCGTTCCGACAGCACTTTTAACAGGCGGCATCTTTGCCCTGATTTGCGATGATGCTGCACGAACAATCAGTACTGGTGAGATTCCTCTTGGCATTCTGACATCCCTTTCGGGTGCACTGATCTTTACTCTTCTAATGGTTTTTTCACCCATACAGAAGCATATATGAGGAGGCAGGGATGAGTAATATCATGGAATTCCGGAATGTCCAATTTAACTGGTATCGAAAAAAAAATCCCCTCTTCCCCTCTTTAGATATGCAGGTGCCCACAGGAATAGCATCGGCTCTATTAGGGCCCAACGGAGCAGGAAAAACGACAATTATGGATCTGTCTCTCGGTTGGCGCACTCCACAGAGTGGTGAGATACTGCTTCAGGACTATCCCATCAGCCAGTGGAGTCCCAGAAAAAGAGGCCAGTTTATGGCACTGGTTCCACAGGATGAAATAATACAATTCGATTATTCTGTTCTGGAATATATTCTTCTGGGACGAAGTCCCTACCTCCCGACCCTTGGAAATCCTGGACAGGATGATAAAAGAATCGCTCTGGAAGCTCTGGAAGAGGCTGGGATCGCTCATCTTGTAAAAAGGAGAGTATCCCGTCTAAGCGGAGGAGAACGGCAGCTGGTCCTGCTCGCAAGAGCACTGACTCAACAGCCGAAGCTGCTGCTCCTGGACGAACCGGCATCCCATCTTGATCTGCATAACAGGGAAAAAATCATCCAGATATTGCAAAAACTTAAGCAGAAGGGGATCAGCCTCTTTTTTACATCCCACGATCCGGAACTGGTAATTCGCCTGGCAGACCATGCCATCCTTCTGAAAAACGGATCTGTAATTCAATCTGGACCTTCAGAGAGTATTCTCAATGATAAAAACCTGACGGACCTCTACAACATTCCGGTAAAAATAGGAAAGATAGAGGGACATAAAGTTATGATATGGGGCCAATCCTGAATTTCTATATTTAGACCTTCGAGAATTACTCTTTTATCCTTTGAGGTTCTTTCTCTTTCTCAGCATTTCCTCATGAGCTTTATCCGAACCATCATGATAACTGCCGAACCATTTATCCAGAGGGACACTTTCAACACCGAAATTCACAGTAAAATACTTGTGGTGCAGATAATGGAAATAATGATCCGTATTCCATTCTGCTTTCTTATTAAGAACAAGCTTGTGAAATCCTGTATGCCCCGCAGCAGGACTGAGACCAGCATGCATCAGATGAAAGATTCCATGGATGGGATGAGAAGGAATAACCCAGTGAATCAATATGCCTGAGAAATATAATAAATGTTCAATTGGATGCATGGATAAACCGCTCCAGGGACCAATATTAATATTTTTATGGTGAAGATAGTGAGAAATTTTATAAAGAGGTTTCCAATGACTCCATTTGTGTATGAAATAAAAGTGAGTCAGTCTGAGAAAAGGGATGGCCATCATGAGAAGAATAAAATAGACAGGATGGCTCTTAAAATCGATATAGGGAAGCCTTCCATTGGCATACATCCATAGGGTCAGAGCCTCATAGGCTGTCCAGATGATACTGCCACTTGTAAGGCTCCAGAATATATTATCCCAGACTTGATTTCTGAACAAAAACTTTTTATTTCCCTTATCCATCCATTTATTAATGTATTTGTATCTCTCTCCCTGAGCTTTTGACATATAGAGTCTGAGATGAAGGCTTCCTACAATCAGAATCAGCAGAACAGTATTGCGCAGATAGATTTCTGCGATCCAGCCGAAAGAAAATGTTTCTGCTCTGGAAAGTTCGGGTGTGAAATAAACCCAACTCATTACAGCAATGAGGGCATAAATCAGATTATTTGGAAAAAAGAATCCCTGAGGGCCAAAATAGTACTTCAATATTTTCTTCAAATTCCAGGGCCATGAAAACAATGGCGAATCTGCTGGAGAGTTCTCGGGTTTCCATTCCCCTTTTTCATCCCTTATCTCTTCATACATATCTGACATAATTTCCTCCCTCATGATTTCCCGGCCCATTTCCTATCAGGTTTAAAGAATCCTAAAGTAGTAGTGATTACTAAAGATTAGATCAGAAAAGATGCATTAACAATAATAATTATTCCTTTGCTTACCAGCAGATGCTTGTTTCATCCTTAAAACGCTAATTAAATCACTAGAGTATTCATGTATGGCCCCTCTGTTACTGACTACAAAACCAGAAATCAGAACAATCAGATATCCATCTGGTTGACAACCAGTCTTCTTCAGCTTGAGAATATCACACCATGTTTCCATAATCTCTTTATCAATATTGGGGGCGGCATCGGGGTTTTGTGGTCGGAGAAAAACCCCGGATTGTATACATTAGACCAGTGGTTTAAATAAAGATCTACCCATAGAATTCTCGATTCAGGGGGATAATGACCCAAGATGAAGGGACTTCATAATTGATTGTGTCAAAATGCCATATTTCAAATAATCGAAAAATCTCAATTGTTTCTTTTTTACACAGAAGACCATTTCAGACATCCCCAAAAAAGTATATCCGCTCTTGAAACCTCACTATTCCGGGGTTTTAGAATTGGCATATTTTTTGCAATATTGTCATTAGATTAAACAATTGGAGGTGCTGTTATGGCATTAGTTAAATGGAAGAACAGAAGCTTGAACGATCCATGGGAAGAAATGAGGTCTTTGCAGAATGAGATCAATGATCTTTTTTCAGACAACAGAATTCCTACCACAACTGGGCTATTCGACCGCAGTGTTGCTCCATCAATTGATTTTATTGAAGGAGAAAATGAATTTACCCTCAGTTGCGAGTTACCTGGTTTGGAAGAGAAAGATATTGATGTATCAATTGCTTCCAACATACTTACTATAAAAGGAAATAAAAAGTCTGAAGAGGAGCATAAAGAAGGGAAATACTACAAAAAAGAAACCTGGAGCGGTAGTTTTCAGAGAACTATTACTCTCCCGCAGACTGTTGATAATGAAAAAATATCTGCAGAAATGAGGAATGGTATTCTACAGGTTATGCTTCCTAAAAAAGAAGAATCAAAACCAAAACAGATTGCAGTAAAGATTCAGTAAACTGAGGAGGAAAGTGATATGGAAGAAACAAAGGATCTACAGGGAATGAAAAAGTATCCAGCGCCCTGTGACATTTTACAGAACAAAGAGTCAGTGGTTTTGCACTTAGAGATGCCTGGGGTAACAAAAGAAACCCTGGATATAAACATTGATAATGATCTGCTTATCATTGATGGAAAAAAAGAAAAGGTCCATTTTAAAGGAAATTATCTCCTAAATGAAATTCGGCACGGTGACTTCCATCAAGAGTATACTATTGATAACACCATTGATCGTAACAACATAAATGCAGTTATTAAAAATGGAGTGGTGACCCTGACTCTTGGAGTAAAAGAGTCGGAAAAACCAAGAAAGATAAAGGTTCTCACTAAAGAATAATCTTAATAAGGCCGGCTTATGACCGGCCTTTTATAGTTCAATAAACGATAAACAAAGATTGTCACCCTTGTACACTCTCTTTTGAAGATACAATTGTTCCTTTCACAAAGTGGATTTATGGTGATCGGATTGGGGATTCTTAAGTTCCAGACTACAATGCTGACATTTTTTGCAAATAGCCCCGTAAATACCGGCGGCGGCGAGCAGGTCGTCGATTAAGATATTTTCGTTGGGTTTATGAGCCAGAGCGATATCTCCGGGACCGAGAATGACCGTCGGAATATTCCTTTTGGCTGCACTTACCAGAGCATTGCAGCCATAAGGTGCAGCATAGAATTCCACGGTCCTTCCACATTCCCTGACGGATTCACTCACCAGAGCAGTAAAGCCATCATCAATCTCTTCAGACAGCCATCCGGGATGGAAATCTTCCATCCTCATAGTCTTTCCTGTATAGGAAGTTAGTTCGTAGTCAGCTATCTTTAATTCGGTCCTGTCAATTCCTTGGAGTGCTGTCCTCCAGCGTTCGATAAATCCCTCTTTTGTTTCTCCAGGGAGAAGACGGCATTCCCATACAGCATGGCATGTACCGGGGATGGAGCCATTTCCGGGAGAGGGTAAAGATGAAATTTCCACCAACTCAATCACTTCATCACCCAGTAGAGGATGAGACCGTCGGGGAAGGGCGCGTATTCTCTCTATGGCATCCATCATGCGGTAGACAGCATTATCTCCCAGATCGGGACGGCTGCTGTGGGCCACAGTTCCATGAGAGATCATCTCAATACTAGCACGACCTTTCTCGGCGTTACCCAGCTTCAAACCCGTCGGCTCACCAATAACCACGGCATCCACCGGATTTTTTTTCAGTATATGATCCAAGGCAGTTCCGATGAGAATTTCCTCAGCAACAGAAGCAGAGACAAGGATTTTACCGGTAAATTCTGTCCTTTTCAGGTAGGAAGCTGCGCACACCATTGCCGCAAGGGCACCCTTCATGTCCGTAGTTCCCCGTCCCCAAATCCGGCCTTCCGAGATTTCGGCGCCAAAGGGTTCATATTCCCATTTATCTTTTTCCCTGACAGGAACCACATCCATATGACCATCAAAGAGGAGTGTCGGTCCGGGCACAGTTCCTTTTAAGATACCCAGGACGGAGCCATATTCATCGACAAGTACATCATCGTAACCCAGGGCCTCCATTTTCCGGCGAACACAGTCAGCAGTATCCCGTTCATTCCCCGAATCACCCGAGTGTCTGACCAGTTCGACTGAGAAGGAAATAATTTCATTTTTTTGTTTATCTGTAAGAATCACATAGTTATCCTATTCAATATTCTGCCATTATATAGTTTACCCGAGAAGCGGCACAACGTCAGAAGTAGAAGAGGGAGATCTAAGAGAGCGCCCCCGGTGATGAGAACGGTTTTATCTTTGAGACTTGTCTTGTCCATAGAGCTATAATGCACCGGCCGTCCCGCTTGGGAAAGCCTTCAGGTCAACACCCCGGAAATCACATACAGATCCTCCCGGTCAATCAGGGTATCCACAGTAAAGGCCTTTTCAAAGATCCGGGCCTCCCGCTCCGCCGGTCCCAGGGGAAAGGAGATATCGCCCGCCTTCTGCTCATGCAGACGGTTCAGTGAATCCGGTCCCTGACTGTGAGCCACTACAAAGCGCCCTCCCGGAACCAGAAGTTCTGTGAGCTTACCCACCAGGCCCGACCGGTCCATCAAATGGGGAAAGGCATTGAAAATGAGAACCACATGCCAACCTGTCTCGGAAAACTCGTAGAGATCCACCATCTCATACTCTAGACGGGAGTCTTTGAATTTACTCTTCGCCCGATCGATCATTTTTACGGAAATGTCTATTCCCTTAATCTGCCCTGCCGGAGTTCCCAGCAGAGCGGGGGTCATCATGCCGGTACCGCAGGCTGCATCCAGAATCCGCTGTCCCGAGGCGATCCGGCAATAGTCCGCAATGGTCACCAGTTTCGAGGGAGGATGAAAGAAATCCTGATCCCAGTTTTCGGCTCTCCCATCAAAATAGGCTTTCGCTCTTTTCTTGTGTTGTGTATACATTTTTTTTACATGAGACCGGTAAGAGCAGATTGACAGAAACTGCCCTTCCGCCTCCGGTACTTCAGGACTCCCGTTAAAGATCCTGCCATTATTGGGGCAGCATGTTGTTTTGTCCAGAAGGGAAAAGGAAATCTAAAGAGATAATCGATAAAAAAAACCTGAATCTTCCGGAATTTGGGATGCTTCCGGTACCGTGAACATTTATTAACAAGCTCAGAATAAACTTTCCAAGGGAATAGAGTCGAAACTATCTTAAGACCTGGGAGTACCTGTTGATCTCGTCCTTAAATCATCTCTCAAACCGGCAATCGATAAAGCCAGATTGTCTGAGGTTGAATTCTTTGAGAAATGAAATCGTTGACTTTCTGGATGATATTATTCACTCAATGCAGCTAACACAGGAATTTACGAAAGAATTATATTTCTCAGATTTTGATAAAGATGAAAAGACTTAAAAGGGATCAAATCATATATATCGATTAACAGACCTATTAAAATAAATGGCTAATTTCTTAGCCACAGGCAAACTTATATTCTTACGTCCATGTTCCATATCAGATATATATTGCCGGGAAAAACTTCCAAGCATTGAACCTAGTGTCATGACCGACTAATTCTAAATTTATTCAAGATCTTTTATAAACTTCATGAATTGGGTATCATCAGATTTATGAGTGATAAGCGTAGAGTAAAAGTAAAGTTATCTTTATCCGGTCCGGAT
>NZ_QQPQ01000050.1 GCF_003346715.1 Oceanispirochaeta sp. M1 | reverse complement strand
TTCAAGCAGAAAAACCCACTAAAAGTAGAAGATGGTACTCATTTTTTTCTGTTGGGAAGCTTTTGGGTGGGGTATGGTTAGTTAGAAATAAGAAGGGCTGTTACAATTTTACTTTTGCAACAGCCCCTTCTCTCTAACTATAATCGGAAGCGACGGGCATCGAACCCGCGATCTCCGGCTTGACAGGCCGGCGCGATAACCAGCTTCGCTACGCCTCCATTTTTTCCTGCAGTTAAGGCTGCACTAAACCTATAAAAAAAGATGCTCAGAGGTTTACGAAACTATCGTAAACATTCAGCTCTTTACGGAAGCGACGGGCATCGAACCCGCGATCTCCGGCTTGACAGGCCGGCGCGATAACCAGCTTCGCTACGCCTCCAAAGTCTTATCCTATGCTTTAAAAAATACCCCGGGGACGATTCGAACGTCTGACCTGCCGCTTAGGAGGCGGCTGCTCTATCCCCTGAGCTACCGGGGCACAGGATGACGGTATAATATAAAATCACTATATTTATGTCAACTATGCAATTTACATGTTTTTCAACTAGTTTTTTTTCTATGATTTTTTATCGGGATACAATACTGCTTAGTTTTTACAATGATTTACGATCAACTTATTATGAATTTGACTTTTCAATATTCTATATATAGCTTTAAATCAGTTGAGGGAGAATAAGCAATATGAACCTTTCGAAAGATAGTATACAGAATTTAGTTCAGGATAAATTCCTGAGATACGTAAAAATATGGACAACATCAGAGCCGGAGCTGGCTTCTGCTAAAACCCCTTCCACCCCGGGGCAGTGGGATCTGCTGAAACTGCTGGTGCAGGAGCTGAATGATCTGGGAGTCAGTGATGTTACTCTCAGTGATCTTGGTTATCTGATTGGAAGGATTCCCGCAAGAGGAAAAGAGAATACTCCCTATCTGGGTTTTATGGCACATGTGGACACAGCCAGTGATGCACCGGGAAAAGATGTTAAACCCAGAATCCATACGAACTGGCAGGGTGATGTTATCCAATTGGAAAACTCAGTTACTCTGGACCCGGAGTCCATTTCAGATATGAAGGATTTTGTGGGAGAGACTCTGATCAGCAGTGATGGTACTACTCTTCTCGGAGCGGATGATAAGGCGGGTGTCGCTGAGATCATGACTGCTGTGGAAATCCTGATGAAGAGCCCTGAGATTCTGCACGGACCTCTTGAAATCATATTTACACCTGATGAAGAGACCGGCTGCGGTATGGATAAGTTTCCTGTTAAGGAACTGAAGTCCAGATTCTGCTTCACTCTGGACGGGGGAAGAGAGGGCGAGCTGGAGCTGGAATGCTATAACGCCTGGAGAGTGGATCTGGAATTTCAGGGAAGTGTTATCCATCCGGGATATGCCAGAGGCAAGCTTGTAAATGCCATCACCATGGCCACTCAGTTTGTATCCCTGCTTCCCAGAAGTGAGAGTCCTGAAGCCACTGACGGGCGTTATGGTAATTACTGGCCCAATTCCATTGAAGGAACTCTGGATAAAGCGAAAGTTTCTGTCATGATCAGAGACTTTGAGGCAGATGGTGCTCAGAGACGTCTTGAGGCGGTCAGGCAGTTCGCAGGCGCCGTTGAGGCATCTTTTCCCGGCGGGAAGGTCACTCTCGTCGAGAAACAGCAGTATAAAAATATGAAACAGGAGTTGGATAAGTATCCTGAGCTGGAGCCACTGATGCTCAAGGCTTATGAGAAAGCTGATGTTGTTCCTCTTTTAAAACCTATCCGTGGAGGGACCGATGGTTCCAAGCTGACAGCCATGGGAGTTCCTACACCCAATATTTTTGCAGGGGGATTTAATTTCCATAGCGTACGTGAATGGGTTCCTCTTAAATCCATGGAAAAAGCCGTAAATGTGGTCCTTGCACTGGTAGAAACCTGGTCAGAAGACTGAAAACCGTGTTTTTTGGTTAAATCCCCTTAAAACTATTCAAGGAATCTGTGTTTATATCCATACTCTGTGTTAAAATAGAGTATGGAGGGTTCTGTGCTCAGCAAGGTTCTGAAATATTCAATTTTTCTACTTTTTCTCATGTTTTTTTCCTGTTCTCAGGAGAGTAACGTCCTCTTGAATTCAGTTGAGGACTATAGCCTGGAATCAGTGGAAGATGGAGCATTCCTTGAACCCGGATCATCAGTTAATATTGTTTTTACTGAAATAGGGAGCAGAGCCAAACTTGTTCACATTGTCCTGGAGGATGCAGCAGGTATGGAGATTGCTTCTGCCGAAGTAGAACCTGAGATGCTCAAGGGTATCGGGATGCCTATGGATCTTCCTGCAGATCTGGAAGATGGTATCTATTATCTACGTTTCACTGTTATGGACGGAGATATCCAGCTTTTTCAGGATCAACGCTACTTCTTTCTTGCCGGTGGAATATACAATATCAGCAGTCTTGAGACTTACCCTCCCGGAATAAAAGCCGGTGACATAATCAGTGCCAGAATTATACTGACTTCTCCAGTGGATTCAGACCCCTGGCTTAGATGGACTCTGGCCGGTGAAGTACTGCTGGAAGGATTCTTATCCAAAATAGGTACTACCTGCAGTTTTTCTGTTCCTGAAGAAGGCGGTGTTTATTCACTGAGAGTTGAGGTTTTTCCTGTCTCTCCCCAGGATAGGCATATAAGTTCTATCTACAGACATTCGGATCTCTTTGTGACTTCCGGGGAAGGTGACGATGTCCCCTGGAAATTTATTGAAGACAGAACCTATCTCTATTTTATTGAGTTCAAAGATGATCTCAGTAACAGAATGAATCCCTCTGATGTTCCAGAATTGATTGGAGATCCTCTTCCTTCGAGTCTGGGAGGATTTTCAGGAATCTCTTTCTCAGAAAATGATGGACTGCTTTTTACAGATTATGCCCTGCCTCTTTATGCCGACGGGTCTTCCGAAGATTTTTTGATGGCCATGGCCTTCTCCTATACAGAACTCCCCGAAACGGGGGAATACAATATCTTCCGGACCGGTGATGAATATAATCATTTTTCTGTCCGTTATCTTGCCGAGACGGCTGAATTCCTCGCCGAGTTCAAATCATATTCTCACTTATTCCAATCCTACCTGCCTATTGATTCCATTCAGTCCAATGAAGCTGTATTTCTGGAGCTGAGCTACAACTCCAAGTCTGAAGTTGCCGCATTGAGCTGGATGAATAATGGTTCTGTCATTGTCAGGGATGAAGGAATTCCTCTGGACTCATTTATTGAAGGTAATACTCTTATTGGTTCTGATGGTTCCTTCTCCGGGCTGCCCATGACCTGGTACACTTTTTCCGTTTCAACAGAAACATACGATTCAGCTAATCAAGTGGTCAGTCCTTCTGATTCTCCTCCTGTCGATGAATTATCGGATGAGAGGATACTCTATGAACGCAGCGATGCCTTTGTGAGTGAAATAAGTATTGAGAAATTTATCCCGGGTACCGGGCTGGCAACAATGGTGATCCTGTCTGATCCCGGTGCGGGTAATGACTGGATAATGACGATCAGTGACAGTAAGAGAGATCCTCTATACTCACTGGCTCCTATGAAAGATGTTGTATATAACCCGGTCTCTGATTCAGAAGATGAATCTGTTGAAGAGGTCTCAGGAAAGAGTGATATTCCTGTTAAGATAGTTCTGTCACTGATTAATGATGACAGAGGTTTTTTCCTCAGCTCTTCCGCAGATCAAGGGATGACCGGTCCATTTGCTTTCCAAGATATTTTGAACATAAAAATTGCAGACGTAACAGATGGTTCTGTGAATAACATCAGAAACATCCGATTCTTCCAGGATTGAAAAGATTGAGAACTACAGTATTGAAAACCGCCGCATTGAAAAAACAGTTGATTTATCTTCTGATAATTATTTCTCTACTTCTAACCGCCTGTGCAACAGGTGCCAAGTCTGAGCAGCTTGCTCCTGACTGGTTCAAAGTTCTCGAAGAGACTGAAGATGATAACTGTTATCTGATAAAAATATCCACCTTTGCTGTGGGCGAAACTGAAACAGCCGATAAGGCGGTTGAAGAACTATATAACAGGATAATGGAGATATCCGGGAAGGGAGCTCTTTTTTCGAAACCTGAAGATCAGAATAAACTAAAAGAGATACTCCGTTCTGTAATGGAGACAGAACAGCCCCTGGAGGGTATTATTTCTCTTCACCGGCAGGAGTGGGTCTCTGATGATGAGAGCAGCTATTATTACGGGGCCTTCTGTATCTATAAGAGTGCTTCAGAAGTGCTGAATGAGCGTCTAATGGATGCCTACTACAGCAATAATGATATTCTGAATGCCTATCTGGCCGCGGCCGATGCCTATGAAGCGGAAATGAAATATTACTCAGCTGCGGAAGAATACCTCAAAGCTGCTTTGTATGTGCATCAGCAGTCTGAGCCTTTATCGGCAGATATTGCTCAGCTGTATATTGATAAGGCCGGCTATCTTCTGGCCCGGATTACAGTCTCCAGAGTTCAGGCACCAGAAAATGCTTTTGCCAACACAATGATTGCCGAACCTTTTCACCTTCTTTGTTCTTCTGAGGATGCGATGATTTCGGATGTTGAGTTTCTTGTTCGTTATGAAGGCAAAAAGAGAGACGGTGGAAGAGGTCAGTTTGAGCGGAGACTTGTGAGTAATACTTCTGGAATCCTGGAGTTTTATCACCCCTTTATTCCTTTTTCAGGGGATGCACAGATCAGTTTTAAAACCGGGAGCAGGGATTTTCAATCCACAGTTCAGACTCTTGGTGATGATGGACTGGATGTGGCAGCACTCAGCAGCTGGATGAATGATTCTTCCATGGATTACAGTATTTCTGTTGAATCTGCATCTAGAAAACTTCCCATGGGGATTGTTCTGCTTCACACAGATATAACCGGAACAGCTCTTAAAAATAATGACTCTTCGGTGGGACTCGCTGAGGCTCTCAATCAGGATGGATACCAGGTCAGTGTAATGACTCTTGATCCAGCTGAGATCAGCCGGATATCTGAGCCCGCATTCCTTCGTGATATCAGGGCTTATTTTAAGGATGATTATGTCAGAGTTGTATTCGGAACCGTTGGGATTCAGGATTTTGAATCCCGGGATGATTCCTACCGTGTAAAAACCGGCGGCGTTCTTAAGGTTGTGGATGTGGTAAGCGGTGACGTTCTGATGACCCTGAATTTGGATAAATCAGTCGAAAGCCGGAGTAATACTCTGGCAATTTCTGCTTCTTTCAGAGAGCTGGGTAAGGCTTTTGCACAGGAAATGATCAGAAGTCTGGAGTAAAAAATCCGTTGCAGCTCTTCTCTTCATTGATTGCCCTTATAAAAAAATGTATTCTGAGCCTATTATGAATCATGAAAATTATGATCCTGATGACAGGATTGCTGCACTGGCCACCCCCTGGGCCGAGAGTGCCATTGCAGTTATACGTACTTCCGGAGAGGGCAGTATTCAGGCGGTAGATACCCTTTTCAGCAAAGATCTTTCAATTCTTGAATCCAGGAAAATGAGTTATGGAATCATAGGGGATCCCGATTCGGGAGAATCCCTGGATGAGATTATGGCCGTACCTTTCAGGGCTCCAGGGAGTTATACCGGGCAGGAAAGCGTGGAGCTCTATTGTCACGGCAGCCTACCCGGGATACAGAAAATTCTTACTCTGCTTTTTAAAAGTGGATTCAGGCAGGCCTCTCCCGGAGAATTTACTTTCCGGGCTTTTATAAATGGTAAGATGGATCTTACCAGGGCAGAGGCTGTTCAGGAAATTATCAGCTCCAAATCAGGAAAGGCACAGTCAATGGCCCTAAACCGCCTATCCGGGGTCGTTGAGAAGCGGATCAACCATTTAAAGGGGATCGCAACTGTTATGGCCGCCGGCTTTGCAATACAGCTTGATTATCCAGATGATGAAGTGGAGGCACCCCCTGCTCCAATAAAAGAGATCGCAGAGCTTAAAGCGGGCCTGAAAGAACTTATCGACTCCTATAAGGTGGGAAGAATCTATCAGGAGGGAGTCGTTATCGCTCTGGCCGGACGTACAAATGCAGGGAAGTCGAGCCTTTTCAATCTATTCTTAAAAGAAGACCGTTCAATCGTTTCCGATGTACACGGAACGACAAGAGATTATCTTGAATCATGGATCTCACTGGCAGGGATTCCTGTTCGGCTATATGATACGGCGGGATTGAGAGAGTCGGCTGACCCTATAGAAGAAGAGGGAATCCGACGTACCCGCGAACTGATGGATAATGCTCATCTGGTTCTCTATGTTCTTGACGCTACGGTAGATCTTTCGGACGAAGAGAAGGCATTGATTGCCAAAGAAGATAGAGAGGAAATTCTTGTCTGGAACAAGGCTGATATCAGCAAAACAGAGGCTCCAGAAGGGATCATTTCTGTCTCTGCAGTCTCGGGACAGGGCTTTACTGAGCTTGAAGAAGCCCTGAAAAACAGTATATTTAAAGACTCCTCCGGGCTGGGTGGCGATGCTGTTATAGATTCACTCAGACAGAAAGAACTTCTTGAAAGGGCTCTTTCCGGGGTTGATAAAGTAGAAGAGGCTATTCATAATGGCCTGCCTGTAGATATTCTGGCCATGGACCTGCACGATGTGCTGCAGGCTCTTGGAGAGATAACCGGAGAAGTTTCATCCTCCGACATACTGGACAGTATGTTCTCCAGTTTCTGTGTCGGTAAATAAGGGTGTAGAAAAAAACCTAAGGAACACTATGGATTTTGATGCAATAGTCATCGGAGGCGGACACGCAGGGATCGAAGCATCCCTGGCTTTGGCCCGTCTAGATTTTTCAACACTCCTCATTACTCAAAGCCTGGATGCCATTGGACGCTTGTCCTGTAATCCTGCTATCGGGGGACTCTCCAAGGGGAATATTGTCCGTGAAGTTGATGCTTTGGGTGGAGAGATGGCAAGGCTTATCGATGAATCGATGATCCAGTTTCGTATTCTAAACAGAAGCAGAGGTCCCGCAGTTCAGGCTCCCAGAGCCCAGGCGGATAAGAATCTGTATTCCCGTCTTGCAAAACAAACACTCGAACTGCAGAAGAATCTGCATCTCTTTCAGGATACTGTTGTCGATATTATAACAGATGGTGATGATCTTATCTGCGAAGGGGTGGTGACTGAGCGCGGACGCCGTTTTACATCCAGGACAGTTGTTATGACCACCGGAACCTTTATGGAGGGGAAAATCTTTATTGGAGATTTTTCACAGTCCTCCGGCCGTCTTGGTGAACCAGCTGCTGTCGGACTGGGTAAAGCTCTCAGAAAACGGGGCTACACAGTAGGCCGTCTGAAGACAGGAACTCCCGCAAGGGTCAGAAGATCCAGCCTGGATTTCTCACTGATGGAAGAGCAGGGTGGAGATGCCACTATGCAGGCATTTTCTTTTTTTAAGGAAAAATCTGACAGGCCTCAATTACCCTGTCATATCACATATACAAATGAAAAAACACATGATGTAATCAGGGAAAACTTCCACCTTTCTCCTCTGTTTTCAGGAGAGATCGTAGGAACTGGTCCCCGGTACTGTCCCTCTATTGAAGATAAGGTTAAACGCTTTCCCGATAGAGAGCGTCATCAGATTTTTGTTGAACCCGAGGGACTCGATACAGAAGAGATGTATCTCAACGGAATATCTTCTTCCCTCCCCGAGATTGTGCAGGAGAAATTTCTCAGAACCCTTCCAGGATTAAAAAATGTGGAAATTATGAGACCCGGATATGCCGTTGAGTATGATTATCTTGACCCTACACAACTTCTCCCCAGTCTGGAAAGTAAGAGACATAAAGGCCTTTTTCTTGCCGGTCAGACAAATGGTACTTCCGGCTATGAGGAAGCTGCCACTCAGGGCCTGATGGCCGGGATAAATGCCGCACGTAAGCTGCAGGGTAAGGACGCTCTTGTTTTGAGCCGTGCTGAAGCTTATACGGGCGTACTGATTGATGATCTTGTGACCCTGGG
This sequence comes from Oceanispirochaeta sp. M1, assembly GCF_003346715.1. NCBI lineage: Bacteria > Pseudomonadati > Spirochaetota > Spirochaetia > Spirochaetales > Spirochaetaceae > Oceanispirochaeta > Oceanispirochaeta sp. M1. The sequence continues at coordinate 22,284 of NZ_QQPQ01000050.1, read as the reverse complement.
AACCAAGGAACCCTATAGAATGTTCACATCCAGGGCTGAGTACCGTCTCTCCCTGAGGCATGATGATGCGGATATCAGACTCTTTCCCTATTGTGAAGAAATAGGACTGGCTACAGACCAGATGAAAGAACTCTTTCATGCCAAGAAAGAGGGAATTGAAGAGATTAAGGAACTGCTGCGTCAGAAACGGGTAAGTGCAAAATGGACAGAGGAAAATGAGATCCTCAAACCCCATGTAGGCAAGACTGTTTACATGACCCTGAAAGATCCTGCTGTTACCATAGACGGTATTACATCGAAGGTTCCTGAACTGGAGAAATACTCTCTGGACTGGCGTCATCATACCGAATTAGATGTGAAGTATGAGGGCTATGTGGCCCGTCAGGGAAGGCAGGTTGCCCGTTTTCAAAAAATGGAAAGCATGCTGATTCCTGAAAGTTTCGATTATGAATCAATAGATGGAATTTCTATTGAGTCCAGAGAAAAACTTAAAAATATACAGCCCCGTTCTGTCGGTCAGGCTTCCCGGATTTCCGGTGTCAGATCTTCGGACATTGCAGTGCTTACTGTTCTGCTCAGTAGAACGGAGAATAAAAAGTCCTCCTAGGAGGATATTTAAAAAGATTGGAGAAATTATGGGAATATTGGAAAACGGACTGGCTCGGATGGGACTGGCACCGGATTCAGAAAAAGTAGAATTACTGGAGAAGTATATCAAGGAGCTTGAGCTCTGGAATCCCCGTTACGGACTTGTAAATGCTGAGGGCGACGATCTTGTTGTTCGTCATATTCTGGACTCCCTGGCAGGGGTTAAAACTATGCAGGGCCTTGCTCCGTCTGTAGTGGCTGATATCGGGTCGGGAGCAGGTCTGCCGGGTATACCTCTGGCCATCATGCTGCCTCATATTCGTTTTCATCTCGTTGAACGTTCCGGAAAGAGAACCGGGTTTTTAAGAAACATCATCCTGACTCTCGGTCTGACTAATGTCTCGGTTCTTGAAGAGACCATGGAAAAATTGACCGACCGCTATGAAGTTGTAACATTCAGAGCATTTTCACCTTTTCAGAATGACCTGATGAAACATCTAAAGAAGATACTCTGTGAGGATAAAGGGACAGTTCTGGCATATAAAGGGAGAAGAGAACTGATTGATAAAGAATTAAATTCTCTTGATGAAGATCCTGTAAGAGAGACATCGATCGTAAATGTTGATGTTCCTTTTCTGGATGAAGAACGGCACCTGGTTATAATGCATTTGCAATAGGCTGACTGCTGTTTTTGAGTTTGTTCAGTAGTTTCATCAGTTTGTCTTTGGGGAGCAGGTCTATCAGGCGTGCTTCCACAAACTGTTGTGCTTCCTCAGAAAAGGCACCCGCAGAGATACAGAATCCACGCCCTGCATGAACTTCCTTCACATGTGCATAGAGCTCTCTTACTGAAAAGTCCCCTATGTTACCTTCTTCTCTATAAAATCGGAAAACTATCAGATCTTCCCATTTTCTGGCTTTGACTTCCGCCAGGATATCAACAAACTCATTTTTATGAACGGAAATATCCACTACTTTGATCCTGGTCTTGGGAAAGAGGAGAAGGGTAAGCCTGCGGCAGAGGGTTATAAACTCTGAAATCGGAGCCATCAGGTAGGTCTGAAGGTTTCTGTTGCTTGTGAGTTCTTTTATCTTTTTCCGCTGAATAGCCACATCTTTGTATTTTGGATTGATTTCGAAGATATCGTTTAATTCCACAAGAGCTCTGTCCAGGTTGGAAGACTGATTATAGCTGTCAGCCAGTCTGTATTTGAGTTCCAGAAGAACATCTTCTGATATCTGTTTATGTTTAAGACCGATCTCAAAATCCATAATGGCCTTTTCGAAATCTTTTTTCTGCTTGTTGACGGTTCCGCTGTAGAGGGCTGCCTGTGGACCCCAGTCGGGATCTGCTCTTAGATGGGAGAATATTTTTAATGCCTGATCCATCTGACCAGTCTCATAAAGTGAGCGGGCCAGGGCAAAAAGGACTTCCTTGTCATCAGGATGCCCGGTGGCTGCGTTTCTTAAGTAGGGTGCTCCATCCTGATAGCGACGGAGTTTGTATTGACTCAGCCCGCAGTAGCGAAGGCTGTCATGATCATTGGGAGTGTTGCTTAGTGCCTGTTTCAAAAGGGCAATGGATTTTTCATAGTTGCCCCGTTTGAATTCAAGAGCACCCAGAGATGAGTTTATTTCAAAATTATCTGTATCTTTAGTTCTGGCAATGGCCAGACTTTTGTAGGCTTCTGTCCAGACCTTGGCTTTCATGGCTGAAAGACCGAAGTTCAGGTTGACCGTATGCTCATCCAGCCTGGAGTTGGTGGCACATAAATCGAGGAGTATACCGTAGGTCTTCATGGCCTGGGTATAATTATGCTCTGCAAAATGAAGATCAGCCAACGCTGTGAGGGCCTGTGTATCTTTCGGATTATTGGCAAGGCGTTTATTCGCCTCTTTCAGAATTGTGTTTCTATCCTGAATCTGATTTCCTGAGATATCTTTCTTGTTTCGCCCGCTGAGAATTGACACCATTATGATGATGGCAACAGTTATAATGACAATGGGAATAAGTAATGGTATAAATGACGACATATAAAAAGAATTATGTTCTTTTAACGAGTCATTTGTCAAGAAAACTTCTTTTTCTGGACAGACATAGTAGTAGACTCTTAGAATTAAACTTATCCTTCTGCCCTGACTTGAACGGGAATGGCCATTCGGTCCTATAATTCAGGGTATCAGGGCTTCAATTAAACCTTGAAAGATAAAGGGAGTAAATCTATGAAAAAAAAGAATAACAGCGACAGCATTTTGTATCATGTTAAATTGAATAAAGCCATGATCTCCGGTGCGGAAACAGCCGTTTTGCCCGGTGATCCGGGACGTGTTGAAAAGACCGCAAGAATGATAGATCCGGATGCAGTCTTTCTGGTATCAAATAGAGAGTATACCTCCTGGCTTGCCGATCTGGCAGGACACAAAGTTTTAGTCTGTTCTACAGGAATCGGAGGACCTTCTGTTTCCATCTGCCTGGAAGAGCTTGCGGTTCTGGGAATTAAATCATTTTTCAGAATCGGAACGACCGGGGCTATCCAGGATAATATCAATTTTGGAGATCTGATTATTACAACCGGTTCTGTCCGTCTGGATGGGGCTTCCACTCATTATGCACCCATTGAGTACCCCGCAGTTGCCGACTTTGATCTTACCTTGTCATTATTGCAGGCTGCATCCAATCTGGATATTCCACATCATAAGGGAATATCGGCCTCAAGTGATACTTTTTATCCCGGTCAGGAAAGATATGATACCTTTACTTCCTATGTCCCTCGCCGTTTTCAGGGCAGTCTTGAAGAATGGAAGCACTTGAATGTACTCAATTATGAGATGGAATCGGCTACCTTGCTGACTCTGGCATCAGTTTTCGGTTTGAAGGCGGCCATGGTAGCTTCTGTCATTGCTAAAAGGGGTAAGCATGAAACTCCCGATGATAAGATCCTTCCACTGGCCGAAGAGCGGCTGGCAACATGTATCAGAGAAGCACTTTCTCTCCATCTGACGGGAGAAGGATTTGCCTGATTTAAAGAAGAATCAGTCATGCTGCGGGCTTTTCCCCGGGAAAAGCTCTTCTACTGTGAGAAAGTGAATAAAAAAGAACTAATTCTCTATCAGCTCTGATTTTCCCTATGTTTCAGGTATTGATGAAAGAACGGCAAGTCTATATAATTCCGATACAATTATTCGCTTTGAACAATCCGGACGTTTGCCGGGATGACTTAAGATCGGTAAATAACTACAGAGCTGTTGCGTTCCCTTTTTTAGGGGAAACAATGGAACTGACGGGTACCGCTTATCCATTCTGTTGTGCATACCCGGCAATTTTTTTAATCTAGAGAGGTTAGTGTTTCTATGAGTGCAGATATCACGAAAATGCGTAATATCGGAATCAGCGCCCACATCGACTCAGGTAAAACCACCCTGACTGAACGTATTCTTTTCTACTGTCAGAAAATTCATGCTATTCACGAAGTTAGAGGTAAAGATGGGGTTGGAGCCACAATGGACTCCATGGAGCTGGAACGAGAGAGAGGGATCACCATTGCGTCCGCAGCGACCAATGTTACCTGGAAAGACCATGATATTAATATCATCGATACTCCAGGCCATGTTGACTTCACAATTGAAGTAGAGCGTGCACTCCGTGTACTGGATGGGGCCATAATGGTTCTCTGTTCTGTAGGTGGAGTTCAGTCACAGTCTATTACTGTAGACAGGCAGCTGAAACGTTACAATGTTCCCCGTGTTGCTTTTATTAATAAAAGTGACCGTACAGGTGCTAATCCTTACAAAGTTTGCGATCAGCTGAAAGAAAAGTTGGACTTGAACTCTGTTATGATGCAGGTTCCCATCGGTTTGGAAGAAAAACTGGAAGGTGTTATTGACCTTATCAGAATGAAAGCTATCTACTTTGACGGTGATGACGGTGAAGTTGTCAGAATCGAAGAAATTCCCGCAGAACTTCAGGCTGAAGCCGATGAAAGACGGGAAATGATGCTTGATACAATTTCTATGTTCAGTGATGAACTGATGGAAAAGATGATGGACGGGAGTGATATTCCCGAAGATCTTCTCCATGAAACTGTCAGGAAAGGAACATTGACTCAGGAACTCGTTCCCGTTTACCTCGGTTCTGCATATAAGAATAAAGGTATTCAGGAAATGATGGATGCTGTTCTCAAATATCTGCCTTCTCCTCCTGAAGTTGAAAATACAGCTCTTGACCTGGACAATGACGAAGATGTAGTAGTTCTTCCTTCAGATAGATCATTGCCCCCCGTGGCTCTGGCTTTCAAGCTGGAAGATGGACAGTATGGTCAGCTGACTTATATCCGTGTTTATCAGGGAATCATCAAGAAAGGTGCTGATCTTGTAAATGTAAGAAACGGAAGAAAATTCAAAGTTGGACGTCTTGTAAGAATGCATTCCAATAACATGGAAGACATTGTAGAAGCACCTGCCGGAGATATCGTAGCCCTTTTTGGTGTCGAATGTGCCTCTGGTGATACTTTCTGTGACCCCAAGATGAATGTCTCTATGACATCCATGTTTGTACCAGATGCAGTAATTTCTCTTTCTATTTCACCTATAGACAAGTCTGCCTCTGACAAGATGGCTAAGGCTCTCAATAGATTTACCAAGGAAGATCCCACTTTCAGAACTCATGTTGACTCTGAATCCAATGAAACTATTATTTCAGGAATGGGTGAGCTGCACCTTGAAGTTTATATTGAACGAATGAAGAGAGAATACCAGGCCGAAGTGGTAACTGGAGCTCCCCAGGTAGCTTATAGAGAGGCAATTTCTACATCTGCCGAGTTTAACTACACTCATAAAAAACAGAGTGGTGGTTCCGGGCAGTACGCCCGTGTTGCTGGTATTATGGAAGTTCTGAAGTCTGATGACGACAAAGATTACGAATTTCAAAACAAAATTAAGGGTGGATCAATTCCTACTGAATATATCCCCTCCTGTGATAAGGGTTTTCAGACTGCTATGGTTAAAGGTTCTCTAATCGGAGCGCCTGTTGTAGGTGTTAAAATGACTGTTACAGACGGTCAGTTCCATGCTGTAGACTCTTCCGACCAGGCTTTCCAGACAGCAGCTCTCGGTGCATTCCGTGAAGCTTATAAGCAAGCCAAACCAATAATTCTTGAACCCATCATGAAGGTTTCTGTTGAAGGACCCTCTGAATTTCAGGGAAATATTTTTGGTACTCTCAATCAGAGACGTGGTATGATAGTAGCGTCTAATGAAGAAGGAACCTACAGTGTTGTTGAAGCTGAAGTTCCTCTGAGCGAGATGTTCGGTTACTCCACCGTTCTTCGATCTTCTACCCAGGGAAAAGCCGAGTTCACCATGGAATTTGCCAAGTACGGCAAAGTTCCTACAAGTGTGACCGAGGATCTGATCAGGAAGTATGAAGAAGAAAAGAAAGCTCAGCATAAATAAGACAAGACCCTGAGCGGTTGAAGTACCGGAGCTGCAACACAGCGCCGGTAGGACAAAAATATTGTGCCGGGGCTGCAGTTCAGCCTTGGTATAAACAGAAGGAGTAAAATAAGATGGTAAGAAAAGAACTGACTGAAAAAAGTCCCCTGAGAAGCCTTGAAAAAGCAGTTCAGGGAGGACTTGGGAAAGGGAATATTGCCGTAATAGCCTCCAAAGAGGGTGTTGGTAAAACTGCCTGTCTTGTCCACATTGCTACAGATAAGCTAATGCAGAACAAGCACGTTATTCATGTTTCCTATTCAAATAGAGTTGACCATATCGTAAACTGGTATGAAGATATATTTACAGAAATCTCCAAAAAGAGAGATCTGGAAAAAGCAATGGATGTCCATGATGATATCATTCATAACAGAGTGATCATGAACTTTAATCAGAAAGGTGTTTCCGTAGATCAGGTCCTGGCCAGTATTAAGGCCATGATGGATAACGGTCAGCTGGGTACCGATGCAGTTATCATCGACGGATTTGATTTCACAATTGGATCTGTTGATGATATTAAAAAGTTTAAAGCTTTTGCAGTGGAAATGGATATTGAACTCTGGTTCAGTGATACTTACCCGGAAGACAAGGATTATCTTGATGAAAAGGGTCTTCCCGTCAACCTGAGCAATAATATGGACTATCTGTCTGTTATCCTGACTCTCAGAGCTGAAAAGGGGTTTATGGTACTTAAACTTGTGAAAGATCACAAGAAAATTGTATCTGAAGATCTCCACCTGAAACTTGATCCAAAAACACTTCTTATTGCGGAAGTTTAAGAAGTTAAATCGGTAATTGAAAACCAGGGCTGCTTCCTCTCAGGGGCAGCCCTTTTTTAAAGGTGCGGAGGGGTTTATACTTCTGACGATATGTTTATAGATAGTTTTTACAATCTCGAATTCAAATTTGATAAAAACTCTGAGGGACTGGATCATCTTTTTCCATCCATGGAGCTATTAATACGCTCTCTTGAAAACATAGACCGCTGTCTAGTCTCCTCGGTAGGGTATAACCTTGAGTATAAGAGGTATCTGAAGAATATCGGAGAGGAGTCGTTTACCTTTTCCATTCGGGTCCGGCTGATTCAACCTCGTCAGATAGCCCTGGGTGAGGATTTTCCAACTGAGAATGTTCTGTTATGGATGCAGCAGGGAAGACATCTTTTTACTGATACCGCCAATGCTGTTGAAGAGGAGCGGACCGGCTCTGATTTAAGTGGTGGACTGGCCCCTCTTATCCGGGCTAACAACCTGGAGCACTCCATACTGTATAAAGACATGGACTCTGAGGAACTCTCTTCGCTTTCAGAGGATTTGAACAATGCTGTTCAGTTTCTGGGGGGGAAAGTTTCAATTGATCCGGAGTAGATATCAGGATGATATTGTTGCTGAAATTGACTTAAAAGCATTTTTGATGCGGTCATTTTTACGGCTCAGCTCTTTTATAGAACCCTCTACCTGATTTCTTCCTGCAGCCATTCTGAGTTCAACCAGTTCTTTTTCTATCACTTCGATTTCTTGTCTGATTTTATCAAATTGATTCATGTCGTACTCCTTTCTCTCCTATAAACATCGGTATGCTTGAGAAATTATTAAGGTTTCTCTGGATTTTCCTCTAATTTCTTATTATGATATTCTCATAAAGTTAATACTTCGGTTTACCGACTAGACCGGTGGTAAAAAACTCGATGTTGCAGGAGATATATGAATGTCTATGCTCGATGACACCGACGACTTTGATGACGGTATTGTATCTTTGGATGATCTCGAACCCGATGAAAAGAAGGACGATGATCAATCCGATTGGGGGGATGAGTATGATGATATGGACTCAGAATCCTGGGATAGACAGTATGGAGATGAAGAAGAGGAACTGGAAGGAGACCCCTGGGATCTAAATTGATGTCAGAAAAACCACCGGTCCCTGCTGCAGAATCTTTCCGTCAGGTTTTGTCTAATGGTCCTTATGAAAAAATTGATAGACTCATTGAAATAGTAGGCAGGGAGAGTTCTCAGCTCTGCGACTGTATGATCCGGGATGCACAGCTGTTGTCTCCCGGACTACTTGAACTCCCCCCCTTTTTCAGGTCACCCGAAACCATGTATTCCCATTATTCATTTTGGAAGATCGTCTCTTTAATGCCTGATAAACCACTATGGTTCTATAATTTTGAATCCTTTGGTTTTTCAGATATCAACGGCTCGGAGGCATTCCGTTTTCCCCCGGGTCTGACGGATGCTCCGTCTCTCAAAACTCTTATTCTCAAGAATCTGAATTTGGATGAAATCCCTCTGGAAATATGGTCAATGAGAAAGCTCAGAATACTGGATATTAGCGGGAACAGAATCTCCTCGCTGGATAAAGGTATAGGCAGATTGAGACAATTAGTGTATTTTAATGCTGCCGATAATGAGCTGGAAATCCTGCCTCATCAGATCGGAGGGCTTAGAAAACTGCAGATCCTGAATCTTTCGGGAAACCGGCTGCAGGCTCTGGGATTCTCTCTGGACGGCCTGATTAAGCTGAAGAAACTGAATCTTTCAGGTAATTGCCTGGAGACTCTCCCTCCCGGGCTGAATGCCTTGTTTCAGCTGGAGAGAGTTCAGCTGGCCTATAATGATCTGAGTGCAGAAGAAGAGGCTGTTTGGGAAGAGGGTGACTTTTCTCATATTCCAAGTTATCAATGGCATTTTGCCTTTGAGGACAATGCCACGGCCATCAGATAAGAGAGCGGAGTATTTTCATGATAGATCTTTCCCAATTTGAAATATTTGAAACAGAAAAACACCGAAAACAGTCCTTGTGGAGATTCCTTCTGGGAAGAAGGTTTGCTTTTAATATGGCTCTCCTGAGAATTGTTTACAGATGCCGCACACTGAGTCTGGCTGGAAAGTTTGATAATGATGAGTTCTTTAACCAGTCCGATATCATACATGATGCTCTGGAGCGTTATGGTGCTAAATTTAAGATAACCGGGCTGCAGAATCTTCATTTTGACGGCCCCTGTGTTGTCATCGCCAACCATATGAGCCTCCTGGAAACTCAGATACTTCCCTGGGTCATAGGCAGTTTTAAGCCTCTGACCATTGTAATGAAGAAAAGCCTCTATGATTCATGGATTTTCAATCCCGTAGCTATCGCTACAAAAAGTATTTCTCTGACCCGTGAGAATCTCCGTGCTGATATCGATGTCATCATGAAAGAAGGTGTGGAATACCTGAACAAGGGCCGCTCCATTCTTCTATTCCCGGAAGGAACCAGAAAACCCTATTTCAGACGGTCAGAGTTTAACTCTCTTGGTATAAAGCTGGCGGTTAGAGCAGGTGTAAGAGTTGTCCCCATTGCTTTGAAAACAAATTTTCTTGTTCCCGGTAAGAAGGTTCCCGATTTTGGAACTCTCCACCCCGAACGCCCTGTCTATATTCATGTTGGAGAGCCACTCATCATTGAAGGTCGAGGTAAGAAGGAGCATCAGCAGGTTCTGGATTTCCTGGAAACAAACCTGAGAGAATGGGGTGTCGAAATTAAAGAGGACGAAGTATGAATTACTCATTGAAGGGCAAAGCCCCTGTTATTGATAAGAATGTCGGTTTTATAGCAGCAAGTGCTGATCTCGTGGGAGATATTACCATAGCAGAGGGAGTCAGTATCTGGTTTAATGCGGTGATCCGTGCCGATATGGACTCAATCAGTATTGGAAAAAATACAAATATTCAGGATTGTTCTGTTGTTCATACGGACTACGGCTTTCCCACAACTTTAGGTGAGGGTGTTACTGTAGGTCATGGTGCTGTAATACACGGCTGTACCATCGGAGATAACTGTCTTATCGGTATGGGTGCGGTTGTTCTGAATGGCGTTGAAGTAGGTGAAGATTCACTTGTTGGTGCGGGCAGTCTTATCTCTCAGGGGATGAAAATCCCACCGCGTTCTTTGGTGCTCGGCTCCCCTGCAAAGGTAGTAAAAGAGCTAAAACCCGGCATGATTGAAGCCATCAGGAAAAACGGTGCTGCTTATGTGTCAAACGGTGCCGATTACCTGGAGGAATTAGCGGTTCTTTGCGAAGAACCCGAATAGGATTTAGGATCTCCGGTCCGCAGAGCCTCCATACTCTTTTCAATTGCGGCCAGCTCCAGAAGTTCTTCCATAGACTCTATGGATTCTCCCAAAAGCAGCTTCCCTTTGTAAATATAAAAGTACTCAAATTGATACCGCATACTTTTAGTATAGTCCTTTTTTTTCGCTTCACTCCTTTTTTTGGATTTTTTTTTATTGGACTTGAACATTGAGGGGAAAAGGGCTTAGCAAATATATAGGTACCACCAAATCAATGACATTGCCAGACCATTTTTCTCACTCAAAGCCTAAGGGTGAAAGGGAGTGGATAAGTTGTGGAAAACTATTGTGGTTAAGGGAATTCTATTCACAAGGCCTGTGGATAAGTTGTGGATAACTGCTGATAACTGCTGATAACTGCTGATATTTTATTTGCAGAAGCCCTGAGGTTTGAGCACCCCCAGGACATTTAACATTGCCTAAGGGGTTGATCATCCGCTGTAACTGCCGAATTCCTCAACCTTACATATGATAATTGCGTATCAGGGTGAATTCATGGTATTTTTAGATTAACTAATAATTATCAGGAGTCCTCTCATGCGTCGTCAGAATACAGGTCTTACTTCAATCTTTTTTCTACAACTGGCAATTGCCATATTCTTTCTGATACTCGGTGTACAGGGTATTATCACCAATGTGTCCCAGAACAGCGGATTCGCCAGAGAAGTGGCAAAATTTATGAATGCTGAGAATCCTGCCGTTCAGAAGACTGAACTGATTATGGGAATCATAAGTCTTGTTGCAGGTCTACTTCTGCTTCTCGGACTTTTCCGCTTTGGAGATTCCCGTCTGGTTGTTGTCTCTTCTGTTTTAATCTTTTTATTCTGGCTGACCCGTCTTGTGATGGTCCGCTTTATGACAGAACTTGTTGTTCGAAACGGTAATATCACTTTTTATCCGGACTTTTCCACATGGCTTCTGGCTGTCTCAACGGATGTAATTATTCTCTGTTCTATCTGGACTATCGCCCGGCGGTCGTCCTGATCTCCCGTGTGCGCATATCGGGTCTATCAGAGTTCTTCACTTCAATCCTTTATAGATAATCACTCAAGGCTTCTCTGTCCCGATGCTCTGTTCGGTACATCCCTGTATCTGGTTGTTCAGAACAGGAGTATGGGTGAATGGCTCAAGCTCAAACTTGCGGAGCAGAGAGGAATCAGTGGAGATAATCCCTATGTCCTTCCTGAAAAAGCCATGCGTGAACTGGCAGGGGGCTATAGTTGTGTCAGAACCCTGCTTGGTGGTTCTGATTCTGAGAAACCTGTCCTTTATATGGATAATCTTAAAATCAGGCTCTATAAAATTCTGGAAGATCTTTTTTCTTCTCCTGAGAGTATTCCATCCTCCTGCCGGGAGCTTTATCGTTATATAAGCTCTGTTCAGTCGCAGGATGAAAAATCAACAGTGCAGATCCGCTCATCCCGGCTCTATGAGTTGGCTGACAGCATTGCCGGCCTTCTTTCCCATTACGGTATGAACTCCCTGGCTCTGGTAGAAGCATGGGAGTCGGGGCATAGCTGTGAACATGTTCCAGGTTCCCTGAAAAAGCATGAGGAGTGGCAGAGCTATCTGTGGGAAAAAGTCTATGAGAGCGGCCTGTCATTAAGCCGTATTCTCCGCTGTGTTGAAAACAGCAGTGATGTCTATGACGGAGAAGTTAAGCGGATTGTCCTTTTCGGTTCCTCCTTCCTGGGAGATACAGCCCTGAAATTCTTTTACAGACTCTCTTCAGATATTCAGGTGGATCATTTCATTCTGACTCCTTCAAAGATCTATTCCGATTTTCCACTGAAGCTGGAGAATCCTCTTTTAGAGAACTGGTGTACCCAGATGGATGGCTTTGCAGAACTGTCCGCAGGTTTTGAGATGGAAGCAGCTGTTGCTCACTATCCAGTTCCTCCTGCTGACAGTGTTCTCCATACTCTTCAGCGGGATATTCTTGAGAATAGAACTCCAGGTTGTGCATTTCCTTTTGAGATGCCCGACGGATCTTTAATGATTCATGGCTGCACCAGCCCCTGGCGGGAGGTTGAGGTCTTAAAGGATCTGCTCCTGGGAGCTTTGAATGATGATAAATCTCTCCGTTTAACGGATATTGCCGTTCTTGCTCCGGATATCAATATTTATGCACCTTTTCTGGAGGCACTGTTTCCATCGGATGATATTCGGACTTCTCTTCCCTACAATCTGATTGATCTCGACAGCTCCGGGCTGTCTCCTCTGATACAGGGATTTCTGCATATTTTTACACTTCCCGGCTCCCGTTTCAGCCGGACGGATCTTTTTGTACTATTTGACAATCCCTGTTTCAGGGAATGTCAGCGAATGAGCCGCCTGGACAGGGAAGGCTGGCTGGAACTCAGTGAAGAGCTGAATATCAAATGGGGCTATGACAGGGATCATAAGGCTTCCTTCTATAAAGGAACTTCTGGATTTAACAGCTGGGACAGGGCCTTTGAGAGAATCCGGGAAGGTCTTTTTCTGGATGAAGAGGATTCACCGGAGACCCTGCCATATGCAGCACCCGATGATGATACAGGCCGGAGCTGGGGTAAGCTGATGCTCCTTATTCAGAATTTGTATAACGATCTCTTTGAGCTGGACCGAATTTCAATGCCTCTGGAACAGTGGGTTCTTCTGGCCGAGTCTATTCTGGAATCCTATTTCAAGGTCAGAAAGGATAATCGGCAGGATGAAGCCGATTGGGTCCGGCTGAAGGGATGTTTCCGGGATATTCTGAATATGGCCGATGAGACTCCTCTTCCGGGAGATAGAAATTTCGATTTCTTCGTATTCAGAACACTCCTGAGTGAGTATATAAGAAAGTCTTCAGGGATGAGAGGGCGGTACCTTACACAGGGAATCACCTGCTCTTCTCTCAAACCGATGAGGGCTATCCCTTTCAGGAGAATTTATGTTCTGGGGATGAATGAGAATACTTTTCCCGGTGAGGATGAAAATCTCAGTTTTGATCTGAAAGATACTGTCCCCCAGAGCATTGATCTTTCCAGAAGAGGCGGAGATCGATATGCCTTTCTGGAAACCGTGCTTTCCGCAACCGAATCTCTTACTCTCTTTTACAAGAACAGAGATACAATCAGGGGAGAGGTTCTACAGCCTTCTGTACTGATTTCAGAGCTTCTGGATTATCTTTCAAAGAGTCAGGATGATGCCGAAAATCTTTTGATTCATCAGGAGTCCATACACAGCTTTGATCCCACTTACTTCAAAGGACCCGTCTCTTTTAACAACGCCGCCCTCGAGGCAGCCCGGGTGATGATTCAGGGGAGCAGAGAAGAGGCAGAAGGAATGGTCTTGCTTCGTAGAGATCCATCTTCAGAAAAGAGGGATGAACCTGTCTTGAGCGGAGCGGATATTCTTGCTTTTATGAGAAATCCCGCAGCCTGGTATTTTAAGAAGGTTCTCCATATCTATCCCGAGGATGAAGAGAGTCCCGAGCTGGACAGCAGTGAAAACAGGGAACTCCCTTTTCTGGAACGCTACTCTTATTATGACAAGAGCCTTCGTTCACCCGAGAGTCTTGCTGATCCCGGCGGATTGACGAACTTTGTCCGGGAGCAGCAGATCAGGGGGAATCTACCGGAGCATGATATTCTGTTTCTTGAAGAGGAGCGCCTGGAAAATCGTCTTACAGAGATGAGGGAACAGGCTGAACGTATTCATCTGAGAGAGGAGTGGGATGGTCTTCAGGATATCCTGATTGATCCCGAGCGGCAGCCTGGGGGGAGACGGGCGGATCGTCTGTTGCCGGCCTCGGTGATTCCTGTGCTTAAGCGGCCCTTGATGACAGGAGCTGGCGGGGAAGTTTTTCTCAGCGCGGTTCTGGAGAGCCTCTGCCCTGAGAATCCCGAGCACTCTGATGGAGTGTGGAAGACTTTAGAGTATTGCGAATCCGGAACTCCTTCGGCCAGGCATGCTTTTAATTCTTATCTGAAATTTCTCCTTCTTTCTGTCCTGGATGGAGAGAATAGAGAACTCAGGTTACAGCGGATCGGAAAGAGGGATTATCCGGAGATCCGTTTCTGCAGGGAAGGAGAGGTTGAGAGTAATCTTGTTCTTCTTGATAATCCTCAGGTACGCCTGGATCGACTGATCTCCTTGTGCATGAATCCCGAGACCGAGGTCATTCCGCTTTATCCGGAGCTGGGTGAGGTTCTGGCAGCTGATCTGAATAAGGAACCTCAGATGGATAATGCGGCGCTCCAGAGACGATGGCGGGAGTGCTGGCTGGACCAGGAGAAAAAGAGCGCATATGGCGGCAGCGGCGGAATATTTGAGCGCTGCCCCTACAGATCCCGTTTTCTTAAGACCCCACCCTCTGTAAACCCTGATGCTCTGCGTGAATTGCTGGAGCTTATTTATCTGCCCATAGTCAGGGCCAAAGGAAAGAGCCGTGGCAGATAAAGTCTTTGATCCTGCAAAATCAGATCTTCTTCAGTCCATCCGCCTGGAAGCTTCGGCGGGTACGGGGAAAACCTATAACCTTGAACGGGTTGTCTGTGAGCTTATCGAACGCTATGGAATCCCTTTGGAATCCATCCTGGTGGTCACCTTTACAAATAAGGCGGCACGGGAGCTTAAAGAGCGAATACGAAAATTACTGAATGAAAGGGCGGCTGAAGGGGATGAGAATCTTCAGGAGGCCAGAAAGAATTTTGACAGAGCTCCAATCTTTACCATTCATGCTTTCTGTCAGCATGTTCTGCAGAGTTATCCCTTTGAATCATCATCTCCCTTTTCACAGGAGTTTCTGACAGACAACTCTCTTGCAGAGGAGGGTGTGGAAGAGGTTCTCTACAGGCAGTTCATGAATATTCCCGGGGAGAAGAGGGATAACCTGCGCAGTTTTTTTGCAAAGGGACTGGAAGAGGGAAGCCGAAGTCTGGTTCGGGATGCGGTAAAGGCCCTGGATGAGGGAGACTCCATCCGTCTCCCGTCGGATGCTGTCATCCGGAAGGTGCTGGAGGAGACCGAACTCTATGGAAAAGGAGAAGGGGATATCCGCCTGGCTGCGGATGAACTCCTTGCCTTTGCTCCTGATGCAGAGCGGATTCATGGTATTTTCAAGGAGCTTAAGACTGGACTCCGTCCGGTAACTGCTCAGAATGCGGCTTCAGTCTGGGAGATCCTTCCGAAAACAGAAGGATTGTACTCCTGGTTGGAAAGGCTTTTTAAGAAGAGTGGAAACAAGAAAACTCCCATAGAAAACCTTCTCTGTCTGAGAGAAGACACACTCCGGGAAAAGAGTAAGGACGGGAAGGGAGCCGCCGATCTTACTCACTCAGAGGATTCTGAACTCTGCCGCTCTGTGGAGCGCCTATTTGAGGCTCTGGAGCCTCTGCTGGACCCCTCTGATAATTCAAAGACCATCTACTTCAAAACCCTGTCTTTTACTTTTCTCAAAGAGATCGTAGACGAGGCGCTTCCTGTTATTCAGAATAAGAAGAATCTTAAGGGTGCAAGAGATTTCTCTGACCTTATCCGTGTCCTTTCAGATATCCTTGAAAAAGAACCGGATGGTGCTCTTGCCTCAGTTCTCAGGCAGCAGTACAAAGTTGTTCTGGTAGATGAGTTTCAGGATACCGACAGTAGGCAGTGGTCCATTTTCAAAACTCTCTTTGACCGGCCGGGTCATAACTATTTCCTGATTGGAGACCCCAAACAGTCCATTTACGGGTTCAGGGGGGCTGATCTTACGGTTTACTTTGAGGCCTGTAAGACTGTCGCAGAAGAGAACCGCTTCTCCCTTGGAACAAATTACAGATCCAGAAAAGATATGGTTGCCGCCTGCAATTTGTTTTTTTCCAGGCTTTTTGCCCTTGAGGTTCCCGGATTTGCTCCTGTCCCCTTTGAAGAGGTTGGCGCCGGGAATGATAAAGTGGCCATAGCAGTCAATGCCGCGGGTGAGGAGCAGTCGGCTCTTCAGTTCTGTGAAATTTCTCTGGATGATGATTCAGTTATCACCCGGAGTCCGGGACGCCTGAAAGAGAACTGGATGAGCTGGACAGCCCGGGAGATTGAATCACTTCTTTCAGGTTCACTTCTTCTCAGGGATGAGAAAGGGACAAAACCCATGGAAGCCGGTGATATTGCTGTTCTAATGGAGAAAAATAGTGACTGCGAAGCAATGCAGTCACTATTGGCTTCAAAGAGTATCTCTTCGGTTATCTTTTCCGAGAGGAAGATAATGGAGAGTGAGGAGGCGGAGGTCTTCGCTTCTATCCTTCATGCTCTCTCCTCTCCGGGAAGCAGAGGTGGTGCAGGAGCTTTTCTTCTTACTTCGGCCTTTGCCCTGAGTCCCGAAGAGCTTCAGAGTCTCCGGGAGAGTGACGCTTATGAGGAGTATCTTCTTTTTCTGAGAGAAGCACAGGAGCTCTGTAATCAGGGTCATCTGATTCAGTTTTTCAGGACTCTTTTTGAGCAGGAGCTGACTCTCTCCTTTATGAAGGGACGGGATTCCTGGCGGAATCGGCTTCTCAAGACAAGCAGTGGAAAGCGTGCCTGTACCAACCTGACACACCTTGCTGAGATCTTCCATAACGAGCAGCGGCAGCGATCTCTTGATACCCGGGAACTTTATGATCTCTTTCTCCATCAGCTTAATGACCCTGAAGGTGATGAAGATAGACAGGTTCGTCTCGACCAGGACGGACAGGCAGTTCAGATACTGACTCACCATTCAAGCAAGGGCCTGGAGTTCCCGGTGGTCTTCTTTTTTGGTGCCGGGGCTAAGGGAGTTCCTGCAAAGAGTTCTCAGTTTAACTATTACTGGGAAGGCCGGCGTTATAAAGACTATCTCCTCACTGCGGAGTCTAAAAAGAAAGCCGATCTTTCTGACTGGGAAGAACGGAAGAGGCTCTATTATGTCTCACTTACAAGGGCTTCCTCCCTGTTGTATATGCCCTGGTTTCCCGAAGGAGACTTCACTTATCTCAGCTCCATGTATGCGGCCCTTTTAGAGGATTCAATTGTGGAAGATGAGGATGATATCTTCAGTGGCGAGAGTCTGCAGGAGATGTGGCCCCTCCACTCTAATTATAAATTCAGGAACGGTAAAAAGGATCAGCTCTCTCCCCAGAAGAGGGCGGTCAATGATCGAATTGCCTCGGGTCTTCAGGCTTTAGCCTCTGATCAGCCCGCATTATTCTCATATCGCTTCGAACCATTGGATCTCACTGCTGTATCCAAATCCGAGTCAGGGATGGGTGCTGATTTTGAACTGTCTACTCCTGAATGGAAGGCTTCAGATCTGTTCAGACAAAGAATTACATCTGTTGTAAGTTTCTCCTCTCTTACTTCAGATGTTCATGCTGTTGAAAGTCCCGATGAGGATGCCGACCGTGACAGGCAGGAAGAGAGCCCCGATTCTGAGGAATTAACCGGAGCTCTCGGGCTGACCAGGGGGGCCGGTTTCGGGAATCTGGTCCACTGTATTCTTGAAGAGATGGATTACAGTCATGCTGCACAGCCCCTCACTGTCTGGCTTGATGAAGACGGTCTTTTCGGTCCCTCGGAGGCTCTGCTTTTTCTGGAGGAACGAGCCTTGAAGTTCTTTGACCAGAATTGGTGGAAAGAGAATAAACAGGCCCTCTGTGAAATGATTCATGATGTTCTGAATTCGCCCCTTGAGAAAGTCGGCCCTCTCAGGGAATTGAAAATTGAACAGAAAAAACATGAGTTGGAATTTCTTATGTCTACAGATGCGGGAAACCGGGTGAGCCTGGAGGACTGGAGTGCTGTATTGAAGAAGGGCTACCTCAAGGGATTTATCGACCTGATTTTTGAGAAGGACGGCTTACTCTATATTGCCGACTGGAAGACTACAGTTCCCCCCGGAAAGGGGAGTCTGAAGGATTACACAGCAGCCAATTTGAATAAGACAATGATTCTGCATCGCTATGATCTGCAAGCCATGATCTATGCCTATGCATTGAAACGCTATATGAAATCACTCAATCCTGATTTCTCCTATGAAAAGGAATTCGGAGGTATCTATTATTTTTTTGTACGCGGAATGGGCAGTGATGGTCAGAGGGGTATTCATTTTGTAAGACCTTCAGAAGAAGATGTTATGGGACTGATCGGGGAGGGGCAGATATGATTCGGAGCCGTTCAAGAGCTATTCAGCGTTTTCTCGATCTTAAGTCAGTACGGGAGAATCCCCCTGCAGATCTGATCCGCCGCCTGGCCCCCGGAGATGATGCCGGCCGTTTTGCCCGTCTGGCATTCAAGACGGGAGCTGAAGCTCTCTGGATACAGAGTGCTGAATCCATGGTTAAGCGATATGCTGACAGGCATCAGAATGAGCTGCGCTGGCTTCTTCTCTACTTTCTGGAGCTCAGTGCCCGTGGGCATATCCGCATCTCTGCAGATGATCTGATTGAAGATTTCCCTCTTTGGGGAGCCCCCGCTTTTGACGGTGCGGCAGAGATCGTAGATGCTCTGAGTTCGCTGATTCAGGACAATCCAAGACTCTTTGCTACTCTTGAGGAAGGGGGAGCAGCTCTCCTCTATGCAGAGGATTATTCCTATTTTTACCTCTTGAAAAAAAGGCGCTTTGAAGAGAACTTTTTGAAAGTTCTTGGGAGCATCACAGAACAGGATCACCTTTCTCTGTCCGGTCAGATCGTTCTACTGGATAAACTCTATGAAGAACTGAAAGACTCGGCTCCCATGCCTATGTCGGATGATACCCTTCAGGCGGCTCACATGCTCAGCCGATCCCGTATGAGCATAATAACCGGAGGTCCGGGGACAGGGAAAACCACCATACTCGCCGGACTGCTGAACCTGTATCTGGAATCCTGTTTGCGTAATTCAGATGCTGAAGTTCTGCCGGAAGTAAGACTCTGTGCTCCCACCGGGAGAGCGGCCAAGCGTATGATGGAGAGCATGGAGTCTCTGCTTCAGAACAGCAGAATGGCTCCGGCCTTTGTGCATCCGGCGGAAACCATTCATAAGACTCTCGGACTGAAGCCCGGAACTCTTCCCCGTTTTGATGAAAACAGAAGCCTGCAGGCTGATGTTGTTGTTGTGGATGAGGCTTCCATGGTTGATCTGAATCTGATGACCATGGTTCTGAAGGCTATGAAGCCTGGAGCCCGTCTCCTTTTAGTGGGTGACAGGGATCAGCTTCCCTCTGTAGAATCCGGAGCACTTCTCTCAGATCTTCTTCACGGACTGGGCAGTGAAGGTCACAGACTCAAGGACCGGGTGCTCTCTCTTACAACAGTCCATCGAAACAGCGGTGCTATCCGCGAAGTTTCCACCATGGTTATTGAGGCCGACAGCTCATCTTTTAAGAACTTTATCAAAGAGCCGGAAAGAGAACTCTCTCCAGTTAAAATACTGAATGGGGAGGGGGGGCTTGTCCGCAGCTCTTCACTTCCGTCATATAGAAATCTGCTGGATGAAATCATCAGCCTGCTGAAGAAAAGCGGGCCGCTCCCCGGGTCAGCAGGATTCTCTATACCCTCTATCTCCTGGCAAAAAGAGAAGGATGAAATAGCGGCCTGTTTTATGCGCTTCCGTGGATTGGCGGTCCTGACTCCTACCCGAAAGGGACTCTTTGGAACTGTCGCTCTTAACCGAGGCCTTAATGATATTCTCTCTCCCCGCAGTCCCGAGGCCTATCATGGACAGCCTGTTATGGTGACCCGTAATGATTATGAGCGGAATCTGTATAACGGAGACAGAGGGGTGGTTCTCCGTTTTCAGGATGGACTTTTTGCCTGTTTTGAAGATTCAGACCATGAGTACAGGATGATTCCTCTACCTCTTCTTGAAGATATGGAAACTGCCTATGCTGTTACCATCCATAAGAGTCAGGGTTCTGAGTTCAGATGTGTTTATGTCCTTATTCCCGAAGGCAGTGAACGGCTTCTTTCCAGGGAAATCCTGTACACCGGTATTACCAGAGCCAGAGAAGGGCTTATTCTTTACGGTTCAGTGGAGTCTTTTGAACTCTGCCTGGGCAGGGGAGTCAGAAGATTCTCAGGAATCCGGGATTTCATGCTTCAGACCTAAGTCTCCGCCCTTTCCTTATTGCTTTTGTACTGATAAAAGACTTATTATTTGCCCTGATAGAATATTTTTGTCAGTGACAAGAAAATTAGGAGATCAAAATGTCAGAATGTCCATGCGGAAGCGGACTCGATTATGAAAAATGCTGCGGTCTTTATATCAAAGATGGTATTCCCGTACCCACAGCAGAAAAGCTGATGCGGGCACGTTACACTTCTTATGCGAAGGGTGAAATAGATTTTATTATGAACACCCATGAAGTGGACCCCAAAGACAGGGAAGATTCCAGAAAGGCTACTGAAGACTGGGCCAAAGGCTCAGAGTGGCAGGGTCTGGAAATTCTCGATATCACCAAGGGCGGAGAGTCCGATGATGCGGGAACTATAGAGTTCAAGGCCCACTATATGGTTGACCGGGCCCGTTATACTCACCACGAAGTGAGTAAATTCGGTAAAAAGGACGGCAAATGGATCTTTCTGGAAGGTCAGGAAATCAATAAACCCGTTCATCGTGAAGAGCCCAAGATCAGCAGAAATGCACCCTGTCCCTGCGGCAGCGGTAAAAAATACAAGAAGTGCTGTGGTTAACCCTACGGACCAGCGGTAGTTCTGCTTTCTTCGTTGTATTCCTCCTGTTGCAGGAATATAACGGAGAAGATGTCAGGCTGGATTAAAGCAACTTTCCATATCATGGTAAGGGTCCTATCGGGTCAGGGGGATGCCGGCATACACTATTCCAGTTCTTTTTTTATCTGATCCTTATAGGATTCCATAAACTCTTTGTAGTGGTTGTTTTCTTCTCTCAGCCGCTTAATTTCATATATCATCCAGTGGACATCTTCTGTTGCATCTTTGATATCGTAATCAAACTCGGCACCGGGATTGAATTTTATCCAGAATAACTGATGACCCCGGTTTTTCTTTATAGCCAGTTTATCTTCCAGTTCAGTCAGCCTGTCAGTTTTGTCTTTCACAATAATATCTTCTTTACTCACAACTATAAGGTATCACCCATTTTATGTTTTTCCAATGCTGAGAATCGACTCATTTCATAGCAGACAGCGGGAGTTCTTCTATGTTATTCTCCTCTCATGATATATGTGATGGACAGTGAAAGAGTCCTTTATGAAGATAATCATCTTATTATAGTCAATAAACTCTGTTCCGAGATTGTGCAGGGTGATAAAACCGGTGACACCACTCTGGCCGAATCGGTTCAGGCTTTTATTAAAAAGAGGGATAAGAAACCGGGGAATGTTTTTCTGGGTATCACCCATCGCCTGGACAGGCCCACCAGCGGTATAGTTATATTTGCCAAGACCTCCAAGGCTCTGTCCCGAATGAACAAACTGTTCCGGGAACATGGTGTAAAAAAGAGTTACTGGGCAGTACTGCAGTCATCTCCCGAAGAGGGGGAGGCCCGTCTTGTAGACTATCTATGGCGAGATAAGATAAAGAACCGTTCCTATGTATGTGATGAATCTAAGAAAGATGCCAAAAAGGCGATACTCTCTTATACAATTATCTGCCGTTACAAGAATTATGTACTTGCGGATATTGATCTCGAGACAGGGCGGCACCATCAGATAAGAGCCCAGTTCTCATCTCTGGGCTGCTCCATAAAAGGAGATCTGAAGTACGGGGCAAAGCAGTCAAATCCGGGAGGCGGGATTCATCTCCATGCCAGGCGGGTCAGTTTTATACATCCCGTGAGTGCTGAGAGTATCAATGTTACGGCAGCTGTTCCCAGGGATGATATTCTCTGGCAGGATATGGAAGAGAAAGTCCTGCGGGGGGATTCACAAACCGGTGAGTAGGACCCCTCTCTCCAGTACAACATTTCTATTTAAAAAATCAGAAGTCTCCGATCTCCTTAACTGGTTTGCCCGGGGTGGAATTGACTATCCATGGGGAGATAATGGGGCTGTTGCAAAAGTCTAATAGACTAAAGCAGCAGCCCTTTTTAATTATGTATATATTGAATAGAACCTGACCTACTACAAAAAGGGACCGCAAAGCGGTCCCAACGTGCTACTATTTGTTTAAC